>NZ_JBXAOE010000030.1:0-115545 GCF_058802485.1 Cupriavidus sp. GW822-FHT02D05
CCTACACCATGGTGCACAAGGCCGCGCAGCGCACCGCCACGCCGCACGCGTCGATCGCCCCGGTTCCGGCCCGCTGATATTCTCGGCCTGAACCCGCAGGGAAATTCCCCAGGCAGTCAGACTAGTGCTAAAGTTCCGAGCCATGCCATCTGGTATTACCTGGCGGCATCATGCAAAGTTGATATCGGGAGAGACTGCCTGGCCAAGCGCCGGGCAGCGCCGAAGGAGCAACCGCCCCGGAAACTCTCAGGCAAAAGGACCGGTATCACGTTTGAACTCTGAAGAACCCCGGCGCTCGTCAGCCGGCGGTACCGAAGGAGCAAGCGATCCCCGCCACCCCCAAAGTGGCGTATCGTGAATCTCTCAGGTCAAGGACAGAGGGGGCGTCTTTTGCGCATGCTGCGCAAGAGGCTCCCATCCGACGTCCTGGAACCATAGAGATGAAATCAATTGCCGTTATCGGTGGTGGCATCACCGGCGTGACCACTGCCTACGCGCTCGCCAAACGCGGTTTCTCGGTCACCCTGCTCGAAAAACACCGCTATGCCGCCATGGAAACCTCGTTCGCCAACGGCGGCCAGCTTTCCGCTTCCAACGCCGAAGTCTGGACACACTGGTCCACCATCCTCAAGGGCATCAAGTGGATGCTCAAGAGCGATGCGCCGCTGCTGGTCAACCCGCGCCCGAGCTGGCACAAGCTGTCCTGGTTCGCCGAGTTCATCGCCGCCATTCCCCATTACCGCAAGAACACCATCGAGACCACGCGCCTGGCGATTGCCGCGCGTGACCACCTGTTCTCCTGGGCGGCGGCCGAAGGCATCGATTTCGACCTGAAGAAGGAAGGCATCCTCCATATCTATCGCGACAAGGCGGGTTTCGAGCATGCAGGCAGGGTATCGAAGCTGCTGGCCGAGGGCGGGCTGGAGCGCCACGCGGTCACGCCGGAAGAAATGCGCGCCATCGAGCCGACCCTGGCCGGGCAGTACTACGGTGGCTATTTCACCCAGAGCGACTCTACTGGCGACATCCACAAGTTCACCAGCGGCATGGCCGCGGCTATCGACCGCCTGGGCGTGCGTTGCCTGTACAGCCAGGATGTCCAGTCGGTCAGCACTGACGGCCGGCAGGTCACCATCGTCAGCAGCGACGGCCAGCAGGCCGAATCGCGCGTGTTCGACGGCGTGGTCGTCTGTGCCGGCACCGCCAGCCGGGCGTTGGCGGCCAGCCTTGGCGATCGCGTCAACATCTATCCGGTCAAGGGCTATTCGATCACCGTCAACCTGAACGACGCGCAAAGCCAGGCGGCCGCGCCCGTCGTGAGCCTGCTCGACGACGAGACCAAGCTGGTCACCAGCCGCCTGGGCGTTGACCGCTTCCGCGTGGCGGGCACGGCGGAGTTCAATGGCTACAACCGCGACATCCGCGCCGACCGCATCCGTCCGCTGGTGGAGTGGGTCAACCAGTGCTTCCCCGGTGTCAGCACGCGCAGCGTGGTGCCCTGGGCCGGCCTGCGGCCGATGATGCCTACCATGCTGCCGCGCGTGGGCCGGGGCCGTGCGTCCTGCGTGTTCTACAACACCGGCCACGGCCACCTGGGATGGACGCTGTCGGCGGTCACTGCGGACATGATCGGCGATGTGGTGCAGCAAGCCATGGGCGCCAGGCGTGCGCATGGCGTGCAGGACTCGGTGGCGCTGGTGACTCCGTAAGGGGCCGGACGCGTTACGCGCCAAGCGCGGCCATATTCTCCACCCGCAAGGTCTGCGGGACCGACAGCGAGATATCGGCCGCGCGCAGCCGCTTCAGTATCTCGAACAGCAGGTCGCTCTTGGTCGCGGTGGCGATCCGCGGGCTGCCTACGTAGCCCGTCACGCTTAGCGTGATCCCGTTCGGCGCCAGCTGGCTGAACGTGACGGATGGCGCGGGCTTGTCGAGAATCGCTTCATTTTCCCGATAGGAGTCGAGCAGCAGTTCGCGCACCTGTTCAGGATCGATGTTCAACGGGAAGGTGAGCAGCAGCGTCGCGACGCCTTGCGTGCTGTTGCTCATCGTCACGTTGCGCAGGTTCTGCGAGATCAACTGCGAGTTGGGCACGATCACGGTCGAGCGGTCGCCCAGCAGGATCTCCGTCGCGCGCACGTTGATGCGCTTGATGTCGCCCTCCACGCCGCCGATGCTCACCATGTCGCCGACCTTCACCGGGCGCTCGGTCAGCAGGATGAGCCCCGACACGAAGTTCTTGACGATCTCCTGCAGGCCGAAGCCAATACCCACGGACAGCGCGCTGACGATCCAGGCCAGGTTTTCCCACCTGACGCCCAACAGCGACAGCGTCAGCAATACGATCAGCACATAGCCGATGTTGCTGAACAGCGTGATGAGCGATGCGCGCAGGCCCGCTTCCATGCAGACCTTCGGCAAGAGTTCCGCGTCCAGCCAGCGCCGCACCGAGCGCAGCAGGTAGGTGCCGACCGAGAGCGCGATGACAGCGTTCAGGATGCGGTCGGGCATGATGTTGAGGCTGCGCAGCCGCTCGCCGCCGAGCATCGTCAGCAGGCTGTTGAGCAGGTCGCTCGGCGTGGTGCCGAAGCCGCCGGTCAGCAGCGCGATGACGGCCACCAGGAGCAGCAGGCTGGTGCCGATCCCCGAGAGCACCGTCGACGCCTGCGCGAGATGGCTGTCCCCGAGTCCGAATAACTGCTTGATGACTTTGCCGCTTGGATGGTGCGCGCTGAACACGCTTTCGCAGACGTCGCGGGTCAGTTGCGTCAACAGGTACAGGCTGCACAGGACGATGTCGATCCAGACAAGCTCGTAGGTCAGGAAGCGCGCGAACGTGATGTAGCCGATCAGCAGCGCCATCAGCGAGGCGACGACCGTCACCGTTACGCCAGCGTGGATCAGGCCCGCAAAGGTGGAGCGCGATTCAGGCCGCTCGCCCGCAGCGGCGAGCTTCGTGCGCACGCGGTTGGCGCGCAGCAGCGCCGCGCCGATTGTCAGCACCACCACAAGCGACACCAGGCCGCGGCCTAGCAAGGTCACCTGCAGGCTTGTGTCCGCGGTCCGGTTGAGTTGCTCGAGTGTGCCGGCGATCAGCAGCAGGCCCGCGAGGACACTAGGGAACGGACGCATCGCCAGCGCGACCTTGTCGGCGAGCGCAGGCACGCGCCATGAGGGATGGCGCGTGCACAGCAATGCCCGTCCCAGGCCCGCGATCAGCGCGCTTGTCAGCGTCAGCTTGCCGAGTTCGCTGATCAGGTCCTGCACCTGAGCTGGCAATTCGTAGTGCGGGGCGAAAGCAAAACACACAATCTGTACCGCGATGGCGGTTGCCGCAACCGTCGCGAGTGCCGTTGCAAGCGCGAGTGCGCTGCGCCGCAGCCGGCTCTCGGGCAAACGGGTCAGACAGAACCATGCCAGCGCCCGCTCGATCAGCCGCCGGCCGATGGTCCAGGCGCCGATCGCAAGCAGCAGAAGCAGGGCGGTGATTGCCTGCCGCCCGGGCTGCCAGGCCAGGTCCCACAACGGGGTAACTTGTCCCTTGAACGCGTTCAACCGCTGCTGGTCCTCTGGGCTTGGCGCGAACAACGGCTCCCAGAATGCCATGCTGAGAATGCTGGCCGAGCGCAGCGCGAGCTGGTTCTTCAAGCGGCTGCGCTGCAGCTTGGCGATCTGCTCGGTCAGGTTGGTGACATTGCCCTTGACCTCGGCCGCTTGCTTCAGTCCGCTGTCCAGTTGCGCCTTGCGCGCGTTCAGGTCTGCCCTCTGCTGTGCGACTGCAGCGGCCTCCGGTGTGGTGCCGGCGGCGGGTGGCGGCCCGAGCACGTCGAGCTGTGCCTGCAACTGCGCACGCTGGGGCGTGAGCGCCGCGCTCAGCTTGTCGACGTCGCCTGCCAACTGGTGGATGGCGTCATCCAGCCCTTCGAGCTGCGTGCCGCTGGTGGGCGACGATGCCAGTTGCTTGATGCGGTCCTGCTCGGTCTGGAGCCGTTTCAGCTCGGCAACGGCATCCGCGCGCGATGGCGGCCTGGTCGCGGGAGCATCCGCATTCGCGGTGGTGTCGGCGGCTGCCGCGGCCGGAAGCGCTGTGGGGATCAGGTGCAATAGCGCAACCAGCACAAGGCTCAGCGCGAGCCTGGGGAGTTTGCTCATAGAAAGAGATAGATCCTTACTGATCGGCTTGCCGGGCCGGCAATCGCGCAGGTTCGCGTGGATTGCCATGGCTCGTCAGACGGTCGATGACCGGCGGGCGACGATCAGGATGTTGGGCGGCCGCGCGGCGATCGAGATGGAAGTCGATCGGAGCGCCAGGGGCGATCTTGCCGGCGTGTGCTCTATAGTCCGTCGGACTATTGGCGATGCCGCGTGATTGGCACGCCGCTTGATACGGGAGAATTGCCTGAAAGAGTTTGAATTATACAGAAGGCATCGCGCGCCCTTGGTTTTCAGCAGGCAACAGGCGCTTGCGTCACTCGACCTGTACCATCCAAGGTTTCACGCGAGCGGCATGCAAGCTCTGCTATTCTTGGTCAGCCGCTGCTGCCGCGGCGTGGGTTTTCATGGTGGTGGTTTATTCCCGTGTGAGATCATGTCCGTCAACGCCAATACCTCCATCTCGCTCGCGGCCCCTGTATCGATTGACGCATTCGGGTGCGCCGCGGAAAAGCTCTCCAAGGATCAGAAGCTCGCCGGCAGCGAGATCCAGTTTTTCCGCAAAAGCTCGCCGGGCGAGAAAGCGAGCCAGGTTATCACTTCGGCGTCGAATCGTGGCTTTCTGGTCGGGGTTTCGCTGTGCACGGGACATCGCCGCCGGGTGTTTCATGAGCGCCGCGCGAGTACCCACGAATTTGAAAGGAACTCCATCTATATCCGGAATTTCTTTGAAGACTATAAAGCCGATTTTTATGGTTATTTCGATTTCATCCTGCTGGAGATTTCCCGCACCTTTATCGAGCGCACCAGCGCGGAACTAGGCCGCTCGCGCATCCTGGGGCTGCGCAGCGCGGCGGGAGAGCAAGACCAGGTACTGGCGCATCTCGCCCAGGCGGCGGCGCCGGCGCTGAGCCACCCCGGGATGGCCAGCAAGCTGTTCGTCGATCAGCTGGGCTTCACCATCGGGACCTATCTCGTCGAGCACTATGGGAATGGATCCGTCGCGACGCCCAAGACAAACCGGTTGCTGTCGCAACGCAGCGTGGCGATGGCCAAGGAAATGCTGATCGCCAAGATCGATGGCGATCTGTCCATTGCGGACGTCGCCGACGCCTGCAACCTGTCGCGTAGCCATTTCACCCGTGCCTTCCGGGATACGACTGGCCAGACACCCTATCAGTGGCTGGCGGCCCAGCGCCTGGAGCGCGCCCGCGGGCTCCTGCGCGAATCAGGACTCTCCCTGGCGGAAGTGGCCGTGGCTTGTGGCTTCTCCGATCAAAGCCATTTCACCCGCGTGTTCTCGCAAGCGGTCGGCGTCTCTCCCGGCAACTGGCGCCGCAGGGTTCACGCCTGACGCGCTGGGCGCAAGGCCAATGCGTCAGCGCCGATGCTAGCCGGTGCCGAGGCACAAAACAATTGTCCCTTGGTATGGGTAGACGGCGCCCGCTGTGCTCCACACAATGCGGCTGTGCCACTGTTGGCATTACCACCGTCAGTGCCTGAGCAACTTGCGACCAAGCCATGAATGACTCTCAAGCCGGCACTGCCGGCACGCCTGCCGCCGAGCGCGGCAGCGCCGGTGCTGCCGGCTCGCCGTGGAGCCCGCTGCGGCACCGCACTTTCCGGATGCTATGGATCGCCACGGTGGCGTCCAATGTGGGCACCTGGATGAACGACGTGGGTGCCAGCTGGCTGATGACCTCGCTCGATCCCGATCCCCTGATGGTCGCCCTGGTGCAGGCAGCGGGCAGCCTGCCGATGTTCCTGTTCGCCCTGCCGTCCGGGGTGCTGGCCGATATCGTCGACCGGCGCAAGTACCTGATCTTCGCGCAGCTTTGGACGCTGGTCGTGGCGACCACGCTGGGTGTGCTTGCGCTTACCGGCCTGGTCAACGCCCATGTGCTGCTGCTTGCCGCGTTTTTGCTGAGTACCGGCGCGGCGATGAGCTCGCCGCCGTTCCAGGCCATCGTGCCGGATCTGGTCGACAAGGCGGACTTGCCGCCGGCCATTGCGCTGAACTCCCTGGGGATCAATATCAGCCGTGCGATTGGCCCTGCGCTGGGCGGCTTGATCCTGTCGTTCTCCGGGCCCGCGGTGGTCTTTCTGCTCAACGCGCTGTCGGTGCTGGGCGTGACGCTGGTGCTGTATCGGTGGAAGGCCGAGCCCGCCCGGCGGAACCTGCCGTCTGAGCATTTCTTTTCGGCCGTGCGTGCCGGCCTGCGGTACGTGGAGGCCGCGCCGCTGCTGCGGGTCGTGCTGGTCAGGGCGGTCGCGTTTTTTCTCTTCGGCAGTGCCGGCTGGGCGCTGCTTCCGCTGGTGGCCAGGCGGGAACTGGGCCTCGGTCCGGGCGGATATGGCTTGCTGCTGGCCAGCATCGGCCTGGGCGCCGTCGGTGGCGCCCTTGTGCTCCCCAAGCTGCGCGGCCGGGTCTCCGCCGATCGCATGGTGGTGCTGGCAAGCCTGCTGTTCGCGCTGAGCTTGCTCGCGCTGGCCTATGTGCGGCATTTCTGGCTGCTGGCAGCCGCACTGCTGTTTGCCGGGCTGGCTTGGATCGCGGTACTGTCCACACTCAATGTGGCCGCCCAGCGCAGCGCCGCGGGCTGGGTCAAGGCACGCGCGCTGGCGGCTTACCTGACCGTGTTCTTCGGCGCCATGACTGCGGGGAGCGCGCTATGGGGCAAAGCCGCCGCGCTGCTGGGCATTCCCGTCGCCCTGGTGCTGGCGGCAGCGGGGCTGGTCCTTGCATGCGCCACTGCACTGCGGTGGCGACTGGGCATCTCGCCGGAACTGGACCTGGCGCCTTCAGGTTTTCTGCACCCGGGTGAACTGGACGTGGCCCACGACCGTGGGCCGGTGATGATCTGCGTGGAGTACGAGGTTGCGCGCGAGGATACGGCAGCGTTCGCCAAGGCCGTGCAGGAGATGCGCCGGATTCGTCGTCGCAGCGGTGCGCTGTCCTGGGGTGCCTACGAGGACCTGGCCGCGCCCGGACGCTTTATCGAGACCTTCCTGGTGGAGTCGTGGCTGGAGCATCTGCGCCAGCACGAGCGCCACACCATGAACGACAAACTGATCCAGACGCGCGTGCATGGTTTTCACCGCGGTGCCGCGCCGCCCGTCGTGCGCCACCTGGCAGCACCGGACGGCAGCTGACCACACCTGCGCCGGATCAGGGCGGGGTGGCGTCCAGGCGCGGCAGCAGTTGCCTGGACAGCGCCAGGATCAGCAGGATCACGAGCACGCCGCTGATGGCGAACAAGGCCGGAATGCCGGCCGTGTCCACCAGGCGCGCGGCCAGCAGCACGCCAAGGCCCTGGCCGGCGAACAGGCAGAACGCAAACAGGGCGACGGCGTTCGCGCGTTGCGAAGGCGCCATCTGCGTGGCGGCGGTTTGCATTGCATTCAGGACGATGTAGTAGCCACAGCCCGCGCACAGGCACCCCGCGGCGATCCAGAGCCAGTGTTGCCCAAGCGCAATGCAGGCCATCCCCACGCCAAGCAGCGCGGCCGCCAGCCTGGCCAGGCGCTGCCGTCCCATCCTGCGAATCAGCGCCGGCGCGAAGCCGGCGTACAGCAGCCCGCCTATGCCGTGCATCGACGTGATGGCGCCGGCCGCTGCCAGGGACAAGGCAAAGCGGAGCTTGAGGTAGGTCGGCACAAAGGCGAACACGCTCGGGCAGAGCAAGCCCAGCAGCAAGGTCATGCCGAGTACCCGGCGCACCCATGCGGATTTCAGCAGGGTTGCTGGCCCCGGCCGCGGGCCGGGTGCCCCGCGCTGCCAATAGCCGGCCGTTTCATCGCGGCGTGCCAGGCTGGCCAGGATCGCGGCCACGCAGGCGAAGCCGGCCGCCAGCAGCGCGAAGGCGGCACGCCAGCCCAGCGCATCGGCGACGAGCCCGGATACCCATTGGCCGGTCATCAGTCCGCAGATCGTGGCCACTGAATAGCGCGCGAGCAGGCTCTGCCGCGAGACCAGTGGTTCGGTGTCGCCGAGGCGCGCCAGGCAGATCGGGATGACGCCCGCGGCTGCGGCGCCGGCCATGGCGCGCAGCACCACCAGCCATTCGAAGCCAGGCGCCAGCGACTGGCTGAAATTGGCAACGGCGCAGGCCAGCAAGGCGGCCGCGATGACACGCAGCTTGCCGTAGCGCTCGGCCAGGGGCCCGTAGATCAGCTGGAATGCGGCGTAGGCCAGCATGAAGCTTGTCACCGCCACACCGGTCTTTCCCGCGGAGATCCCAAAATCGCGAGACAAGGCCGGCAGCAGCGTGTCGGCAGCCCGGATGGAGGCGGCGGCAAAGAAGCCGCTCAGGCCCAGGGCAAGCCGCTCGCGGCGCATGCCGAGTCCCAGGGGCATCACGCTTTCGGACATCGTCTTCAGTCCCCTGGCTGCGGCCCGGAATTCGCGCTTCGCGCCAGCACGTTCCCGATGCAACGGATGATGTCAGCTTCCATGAACGGTTTGCTGAGAAAACAGACAGCGCCGATCGCCTGGGCGCGTTGCCGGTAGCGCTCCTCGGGGAAGGCCGTCATGAAAATCACTGGCGTGGAAAACCCGCGTGCGCGGAGGTGTTCGCAAAGCGCGAAGCCGTTCATCGCGGGCATCTGCACGTCGGCGACCAGGCAGGAAATGGCATCGATGGTGTTTGACTGCAGCAGATCGTTCCCGCTCGCATAAAGCTCGACGCTCATGTTGAAGGAGCGGAGCAGGCTTCCCAGGGCTTGTCGGACAGCAGCATCGTCGTCGACGATGGCGATCACCGGGGTAGCTATCACACGATGTTCCTCCTTTTGTCATGAGCGGTGACGAAGCGGTCGGAGGCCCCCATCGCTTGCTACGAGGATATCGCGCTGTCGCACTCAGTGGAATCATACGGTGGTATTGTCGGCATCGGTCAGGGATTCCCCCCGGGCGCGCAGGGGAGGGCGGTCCGGCCGCGCCGTCCCCACCGTGCTATCAGGCCAGGCCTGGTCCGCGCGGGCAAGGCCTGACGTGGCCGGGGGTAACACCAAAGTATGAGACGGCGACACCGGCGCACGCCTCCTCTACAGCGGATTGCCCCTCCTTGGCGCAATATACTCTGAGATTCCCAGCTTTCATGATGCTGTCCCAGGTCCGATGAATTCGTTGCGCAGCTACAAGCTCGAGTATTTGCTGGACGGTGAGATCGCGCTGCTTCGCGGGACCGCCGCCGGATGCTCGCCCGTGCTGCTTTCGCTCGCCGGCCCGGCTGCCAGCGCGGCTGGCGTACGGCGACGCCTCGAGCACGAATACACCTTGCGGGACCTGCTGCGATCCGATTGGGCAGCGGTCCCGGTGGCATTGATCCGCTATGACCGCAGGCCGGCCCTGCTCGCGGCCGACGAGGGAGGCTTGCCGCTGGCCCAGATGCTTGGCCAGCCGTTCCCGCTGGATGCCTTCCTGGAAATCGCAATCGCCGTGTCCGCCGCGATCGCGGCCATGCACGAATCCGGCATCGTCCACCGGGACATCAAGCCTGCGCATCTCCTTCTCGCACCGAACCGGGAACGGGCCTGGATTACCGGGTTCGGTATCGCCACCGTCGCATCGTCCGGCACTTTGCCAGCCGCGGAACCCCAGATGCTGGCGGGAACCCTGGCCTACATGGCGCCCGAGCAGGCCGCCAGGGGAGAGTCGGCGGTCGACGCACGGGCGGACCTCTACGCGCTGGGCGTGATCCTGTATCAGATGCTTACGGGTGTCCTGCCGCTCGAAGCCAGCGAGCCGGTCGGCTGGGTGCACAGCCATTTCGCAAGACTGCCGGTGGCGCCGTGCGAGCGCAACGACGCCGTTGCGCCAGTGTTGTCGGCCATGGTGATGCGGTTGCTGGCCAAGGCGCCCGAGGAACGCTACCCTAGCGCGAGCGCGCTTGCCGGCGAACTGCGGCGGTGCCTTGCGGCGTGGCGCAACCAGGGCAGCCTGGATCTGGTCGCGAGCGCTCCATTGCCTGACTCGCCGGATATCCCGGGCGATGCGCCGGGTTTGCTTGCCGAGGGCCTGCAGCGACTGCCGCCAGAAACAGGCGCCTTGCTGATGGCCCTGTCTTGCCTGGGCAGCACGGTGCCGGCGGCAACAGCGGCTCAGGCGCTGGGTGTCAGCGAGGCACGCCTTGGCGGCCTGTTGGCCGAAGCCGTGGCCGGGGGCTACATCGTGGTCGGCGACGCCTGCTATCACTTCGCCCACGAACGGGTCCAGGAGGCGGCCTATGCCTTGATCCCGGCAGCTGATCGCCCGGCCTTGCACCTGCGGCTTGGCCGCCGGCTGGCGCAGCGGGTGGAGCACGGTGACAACAGCGGTGACAACAGCGGTGACAACAGCGGTGACAACAGCGGTGACATCGGCGGTGACATCGGCGAAGGCAGCCGCGACGGCGGCGTCTTCTGCGCGGTTGATCAGTTCAACCGGGCAGTCGGCATCCACCTCGATGGCGGCGAGCGGCTCCAGGTTGCCCAACTGAGCCTGGAGGCCGCACTTCGCGCGATGAAGACAACCGCCTACGACCGCGCCAGTGCCTATTTTTCCGCCGGCGAGCGATGGCTGCCAGACGGGGCATGGGAGACCCATCACGCATTGGCGCTGGCGTTGGCGATGGGGCGGGCCGAGTGCGAATTCGTTGGTGGCCGGCTCGGCGCTGCCGCGGCCAGTTTGCTGGACCTGAGCGCCAGGACGCGGACACCCTATGACCTGGCGGCGGTCACGCGGCTGCAAGTGGCGGTGCATACGGCGCTTGACCAGTCCGACCACGCCGTCCGGCTGGGGCTGGGGTTCATCCGCACGATGGGCCTGGACTTCCGGCCCGGCGCGCGGGGGCAGGTGGAGGAGGAGTACCAGCGCTTGCTTGCATTGCTGGGCGATCGGCCGGTCGAGTCGCTGGCCAGCTTGCCGCGCATGCATAGCCCGGTGTGGCGCGCCACGCTCAGCGTCCTGGCCGAGGTGATGTCGCCCGCGTCGTTCATGGACCGGAACCTGCGCGACCTGATACCGCTCTGGATGGCGCTCATCAGCCTGGAGCATGGCAACGACGAAGCCTCCTGCATTGCCTACGTTCACCTTGGCATGACGATCGGGCCACGCCGTGGCGACTACGGGCTGGGTTATCGCCTGGGCCAGGCCGGCCTGGCGCTGGTCGCGCAGGAGGGCATGGGCCGCTTTCGCGCCAAGGTCCATATGTGCTTTGGCGCGTTGCTGCTGCCGTGGACCCAGCCCATCCGCGGTGGGCGCGAACTGATCGAGCGCAGTTTCGAAGAGGGCCGGCAGACGGGGGATTTCAATTTCGCTGCCTACAGCCGCAACCAGCTGGTGACCCATCTGCTGGCTTGCGCGGAGCCGCTGGCCGACGTGGAGGCGAAGATCGAGGCTGGCCTGGCTTTCGCCCGCTCGCTGGGCCTGGGGCGGGTCGTCGACATCCTGAGCGCGCAATCCAGGTATGTTGCGGTGCTGCGGGGCAGGGCCGCGGGCTGGATGGCGCTGGACGCCAGCGAGCCGGGGCTGCCGGAAGCCGAGGCAAGACTGCAGGCCGACCCCCGCCTCGCCGTCGCCGCCTGCTGCTACTGGATTCGCAAGCTGCAGGCCTGCTTCGCCGCGGACGACTATCGGGGGGCGCTGGACGCGGCGGGCAAGGCGGAGCCGCTGCTTTGGGCCGCCCCTTATTTCCTGGAGATCGCGGACTATCATTTTTTCGCGGCGCTCACGCTGGCCTGGGCGCCGGCATTCCCGGGCCACACATCTGGCCACGTGCCTGGCAGCGCGCACGCGGCGGCCTTCAGGCGCCATCACGACCAGCTGAGCGCCTGGGCACGGGAGAATCCCGCCAACTTCGGCGCGCGCGCGGGCATCCTGTCGGCCGAAGCCTTGCGCATGGCGCGGGAGCCCTTGCAGGCCATGCGGCAGTACGAACAAGCGGCCCGCCAGGCGAGAGAGCGGGACCAGGTTCATGACGAGGCCCTGGCCTACGATCTTTGCGCGCGCTGCTGTTTCGAACAGGGCCTGGCGGCGCCGGCAATGGCTTACCTGCGCAAGGCACGCGATGCCTATGGCAACTGGGGCGCCGACGGCCAGGTGCGCAAGCTGGAGGCGCGCGCTCGCGCCCATGACGGCACGGATCTGGACACGGGCCGCGCGGCCATCGAACAAGCCGGCGTGGCGGCCCTTCAGCCCGCTACTTATATCGGCCCAGCCTCCCAGCTGGACCTCGACACCGCCATCAGGGCGACGCAGACGCTGGCCGGCGAGATACAGCTCGACCGCCTGATCAACACGCTGCTGACAACCACCCTTCAGCAGGCGGCCGCGCAGCGGGCGCTGCTGTTTCTCCGGCAGGACGGTGCACTGCGCTTGGCCGCGCAAGCCCGCACCGAGCGATCCGGCATCGTGGTCGACCTGGATCCGGCCGGTGCCGTGCCCTATCCCCGTGCCATCGTCGACGCGGCGCTCACGACCCGCGCGGATTTTGTCCTCGACAATGCCAGGACGCATGCGAAGTTCGGGCAGGATCCGGACGTCAAGGCGCGCAGCGTGCGCTCGGTGGCCTGCCTGGCGTTGGCAAAGCAGGCCGAGCTGATCGGCGTGCTTTACCTGGAGAATAATCTGGCAGATGCGTTGTTCACCGGCCGGCGAATCAACCTGCTGGCCATGCTGGCCTCCCAGGCGGCCATCTCGCTGGAGAATGCCAGGCTGTATGCCGAGTTGCTGCGCCAGAACCAGGAGCGCCAGCGGGCACAAGCCGAACTGGCGCACGTCTCCCGTGTCACCACGCTTGGCGAGCTGGCGGCATCGATCGCACACGAGGTCAATCAGCCGCTGACCGGTATCGTCACCTATGGCGGCGCGTGCCTGCGCTGGATCAACCGTCCTGAACCCAATCTCGATGAAGCGCGTCATGCGGTGGAGAACATGATCGCGGAAGGACTGCGCGCAAGCGAGGTGATCCGGCGCATCCGGGCGCTCGCGCGCAAGGGGGAGTCTCGTCGTTTGCCGTTGCAGCTGAGCGACCTTGCGGCCGAGACCGTAGCCATGGTGAAGCACCAGGCCGAGGCTCACGCCATCGTCATTGCCCAGGACTGCGTGGCCGGGCTGCCGCAAGTGCTCGGCGACCGCATCCAGTTGCAGCAGGTGATCATCAACCTGCTTGTCAATGCCATCCAGGCAATGTCATGCCGCCGCCCGGGGCGCCGTCACCTTCGTGTCACCACGGCGGCGCCAGCCGAGGGCCAGGTACTGTTGCGCGTGGAGGATACCGGCCCGGGTATCGAGGCGGGAAAGCTGGACAAGCTGTTCGAGGCTTTCTACACCACGCGCGAGCAAGGGCTGGGCATGGGCCTGTCGATCTGCCGATCGATCGTCGAAGCGCATGGTGGGTCCATATGGGCCGAGTCTCCCGTGCGCTCCGCGGCGCAAAGCGGCCAGCATCCGGCAGGCCCTGGCGCGGCCTTCTCCTTTACCTTGCCTGTGCCGCAACCACAGCCGTGACCTCTCTTAAAGTGATCGCTATTCAACTTGGAATGTGAGGTGCGCGCTAATCAGCCACAGTAGACAAAAGCCGGCACAAATTGACAATATGCCGGCAAGGCAAAAGCGTACAGTGCCCGCGGGGAAGCCACACGGCGACACAGCCCCGCGCAGCCCGACACAACGATTGACGTTGTCCGCGTTCTTGCTGGTGCCTTTGAAGCTGACTGGAGAAACTGACCGTGACAATTCAAAGCCTGGAGCCTGTCGAAACGATTACCCCGGACGAAGGGTTGGTGCTGGTCGTCGACGACGACGCGCTGCTGCGCGGTGCGCTGGGCAACCTGTTTCGCTCGGTCGGCATGCGTGCCGCGCTGTTCGGCTCGGCCGCGGAATTGCTTGAATACCGGTTGCCAGAGGCACCTTGCTGCCTGGTGCTCGACGTCAGGCTGCGCGGCCAGAGTGGACTGGACCTGCAGGCGCACCTGGGGCAATTGGGCATCTGTGTCCCGATCATCTTCATGACAGGCTATGGCGATATTGCCATGACCGTGGCAGCGATGAAGGCTGGCGCGGAAGACTTCATGGCCAAGCCGTTTCGCGATCAGGACCTGCTCGATGCGGTCTCGGCGGCGCTCGAGAAAGACCGCCGGCGACGCGAGGGAATGCGCAGGGCCCAGGGGCTTCGCAGCAGTTTCGAGACACTGACGCCGCGCGAGTCGGAGGTGATGGCACTGGCCGCATCCGGGCTGATGAACAAGCAGATTGCCAGCCGCATCGGCATTAGCGAGGTGACGGTAAAGATCCACCGCGGGCAGGCCATGCGCAAGATGAAGGCGCGCACGTTTGCCGATCTCGTGCTGATGGCCCAGCAACTTGGCGTCTGCCACGTCGCGTGCTAGCCGCGCAGTATAGCCACGCCTGCACATCCACACGCCTCGCGCCGGGACGCCTGCCTCGCCTACAATTTGTTCTGCATGGCTGCAATGGCCCAATCAGAAAACGAAGCAAGGCGAGGCAAAGCAAGATGATGGACTTCAGTTTGACGCCCGTTCAACGGGAGCTGCAGGAGCGCACCCGCCAGTTCATTGCGGACCAGGTCATGCCGATGGAGCGCGATCCGCGGCAAACGGCGCACGGCCCCACCGAGGATCTGCGCGCGGACCTGGTGGACAAGGCAAGGGCGGTGGGCTTGCTGACACCCCACGCCAGCACGCAGGCCGGAGGCCTCGGGCTTTCGCACCGGGACAAGGCCATTGTCTTTGAAGAGGCGGGCTACTCGCCGCTGGGGCCGATCGCGATGAATATCCATGCGCCGGACGAAGGCAATATCCACCTGATGGAGCTGGTCGCCACGCCGGAGCAGAAGGCGCGCTGGCTACATCCCCTGATCCTTGGGCACACGCGCTCGTGCTTTTGCATGACCGAGCCGGCGCCAGGCGCGGGGGCCGATCCGTCGATGCTGCAAACCACGGCGGTGCGCGATGGGGATCATTTCGTGATCACGGGCAGGAAGTGGTTTATCACGGGCGCCACCGGCGCCACCTTCGCCATCATCATGGCACGGATGGAAGACGGCACCGCCACCATGTTCCTCGCTGACATGAACCAGGCCGGTGTCGAGATCGAGCGGCAGATGGACGCGCTCGATACGTGCTTCACGGGTGGGCATGCCGTGGTGCGCTTCGATGGCCTGCGCGTTCCCGAGCGCGACGTGCTCGGCAAGCTTGGGGAAGGATTCCGCTACGCGCAGCTGCGCCTGGCCCCGGCGCGGCTGACGCACTGCATGCGCTGGCTCGGGGCGGCCCGGCGCGCGCATGACATTGCGGTCAACTATGCGCGGCAGCGCCTTGCGTTTGGCCGGACCCTGGTGGAGCATGAGGGCGTGGGGTTCATGCTGGCCGACAACGAAATGGATATGCACACCGCGCGCCTGACCATCTGGCACTGCGCCTGGGTGCTGGACCAGGGCGAGAAGGGGCGCGACGAGTCTAGCCTGGCCAAGGTGTACTGCTCGGAGGCGTTGTGGCGGGTGGTGGATCGTTCCGTGCAGGTGCTTGGTGGCAGCGGGGTGACGGACGAAACCATTGTTGCGCGCATCTTCCGCGACATGCGCGCCTTCCGGATCTACGATGGTCCCTCCGAGGTGCATCGCTGGAGCATGGCCAAGCGGATAGCGCGGGGCTGAGGCGGTTTCAGCGCGCAGGGTCGAACATTGATGCAGTGATGTGTCTTCACCAAAGGAGGTACGCTCGCCGTGGACAATTCCTTCCACCATTTTTCCGAGTTGTTTGCGCAACTCGGCCTGCCCGCCGACGATCAGGCGATCCGTGAATTCCTGGCCGCGCATTCTCCCCTGGCCCCCGATGTCGTGCTTGCGGACGCCCCGTTCTGGACGCCCGCGCAGGCCACGTTGCTGCGGGAGGAAATCCTGGAGGATGCTGACTGGGCGGAAGTGGTTGACCAGCTGAATGCGGCGCTGCGGGTGCCAGGCTAACGCCCCGGCGGAATTCGACTCTGCTCTGCTCCAAATAGCGTACTTCTGCTCCTGTTCTGCATTGTTGCGGTGCGGCAACATCCCCTGGACGCGCGTCATTGTCGACGCCAGGGGAAACCGCCGCAGCCATGAAGTACCAGTTATTTGTATTGGCCGGATGTCCGGCCTGCACCGCGCTTGAACTGTGCATGCGAGACGCCGGTCTCGCCTATGACCGCATCGTGCTGGCGTCGCCACGCCACGCTGCCGATGTGCTGGTTCTGCTTTCCGAATCCGATCCGCGTTGTCCGGCTTTGAGCATGGGCGAGCAAAGCGCAAGCGGCCTCGCGGCTTGCCTTGCGCTTCTCGGCCAGGGGCATCCCGAAGGTGTCTCGCTTGCACCGCCGGCTTTCACCGCCGCGGGCAAGGAACTGATGGATGGCGTGCTTAGTGGGCGTGTGCTGACGGCCAGGAATGAGCGGGCGTTCCTGCTCGCGCTCGGTGCGTTGCGTGCTGCCGTCCACGCATGGGGCTGTGCGATGCCGGCGGCGCTGCGCCGCATCGGCCTGTTCGTGCCTTACCTGGACCTGAGAATCGCGGATGGCCTGTCTGGCGGGAAATTCAGGCTTGCCGGTGCATTCGGCGCTGACGAAAGCGCGCTGGCGTCCATGGCCAATCGCTTGCCGGCCGGGTTTGAAGACGCCTACCTGGACCGTCTCAGAAGGGGCCGGAGCTGGGTCTATTGGGAAGGGGGCGCCAGCATGCTTGGCGACCGGACCACGCGGTTTCAGAACATCCGCCACTGGCCCGCGGCCAGCCGCACGGCGGCCGTCGGCAGCCTGCTTTTCTAGTCATTCTATCTAGTCATTCGCAAGCACGCCGCCTGACGGCGGCGCGTGGCCGGCCCCCGCCGAGGGGGCGGCCACGCCATGGTGCCCTTGGCGGCCGTGGTGCTAGTCGCGCAGACGCGCGCGTTCCGGCGACATATCCATCGGCATCATGTTGACGTTCGCGTTATGCATGACCCACAGCGAGCCTGCCACGATGATGGCGATCAGCACCCCGGTGCACACGAAGATTGCCGTGTTCATGCGCTGGTCCGCGGACGTCCCGATGTGCAGGAAAAACACCAGCTGCACCACCAGCTGCGCAACGCAAAGCACCACGATGGCGGCAAGGCCCATGCCCTTGGGCACGAACCCGCCCATCACCGCGCCGAACGACGCGAGGGTGAGCACCAGCGACAGCACAAAGCCGATCGCATAGCCTTTCAGGCTGCCGTGCGCGGCATGTGCCGCGGATCCTGTGTGGAGATGGGCGGTCTTCATACAAACTCTCGCAGATAGACAAAGGTGAACACGCAGATCCAGATCAGGTCCAGGAAGTGCCAGAACAGGCTGAGGCAGGCCAGGCGGCGCCGGGTCACGCCATCCAGGCCGAAGGACTTGACCTGGTGCATCATGACCAGGATCCACAGCAGGCCGCAACTCACGTGCAGGCCGTGGGTGCCCACCAGGGAGAAGTAGGCAGACAGGAACGCGCTGACGCCCGGCCCCGCGCCGGCATGCAGCAGCTCGGCAAACTCATACAGCTCCATGGCGATGAAGGCCGCGCCAAGGAGGAACGTGATGCCCAGCCATTGGATGACCTGGCGCTCCCGCCCGGGCTGCATGTTCAGCATGGCCACGCCGAAGGTGAAGCTGCTGATCAGCAGCAGCATGGTTTCGCCGAGCACGAACGGCAGCTCGAACAGCTCCCGGCCGCTCGGGCCGCCTGCCGTATTGCCGGCGAGCACCCCGAAGGTGGCGAACAGCACGGCGAAGATCAGGCAGTCGCTCATCAGGTAGATCCAGAACCCCAGTGTGGTCTTGGATCCGTCGTCGTGCGCGACGTGCTCGTGCGTGTTGTGAATGACTGTGTAGCTCATGGGTCAAGCCGCCTTGCGTAGCTGCGCATAGCGCGCGTTTTCGATGCGTTCGACTTCGGCCGCCGGGACGTAGTAGTCCACGTCGCGGTTGTAGGTCCGTGCGATGAAGGTGCCGATCACGCCCAGCAGGCCAAGGCCCGCGATCGCCCACATGTGCCAGACGAGCGCGAAGCAGAGCACCAGGCCGAACGCCGACACGATCACGCCTGCGCTGGTGTTCCTGGGCATATGGATGTCCTCGTAGTGGGCTGGCCGCACATAGGCGCGCCCCGCCTCCTTGTCATCCCAGTGCTGTTCCAGCGAGGTGATGTGCGGCACATGGGCGAAGTTGTAGAAGGGGGCCGGCGATGCGGTGGCCCACTCCAGGCTGCGGCCATCCCACGGGTCGCCGGTGAGGTCGGGGTTTTGCTTGCGGTCGCGCACGCTCACGGCCAGCTGGATGAGCAGGGCGACGATGCCGGCGCCGATGATCACGGCGCCGCACAGCGCCACGATCAGGTAGGGCTGCCAGTCGGCGTGCGTGTAGTGGTTCATCCGGCGGGTCATGCCCTTGAAGCCGAGCACGTAGAGCGGCATGAAGGCCAGATAGAAGCCCACCAGCCAGCACCAGAACGAGATCTTGCCCCAGCGCTCGTTCAGGGTGAAGCCGAACACCTTGGGGAACCAGAAGCTCATGGCGGCCAGGCAGCCGAAGATGACGCCGCCAATGATCACGTTGTGGAAGTGCGCGACCAGGAACAGGCTGTTATGCAGCAAGAAGTCCGCGCCGGGCACGGCCAGCAGCACGCCCGTCATGCCGCCGATGGCAAAGGTCACCATGAAGCCGATCGTCCACAGCGTGGACGAGTGGTAGCGGATGCGGCCGCGATACATCGTGAACAGCCAGTTGAACAGCTTCACGCCCGTCGGGATCGAGATGATGGTTGTCATGATCCCGAAGAAGGCATTGACGTTCGCGCCGGAACCCATCGTGAAGAAGTGGTGCAGCCAGACGAAGAACGACAGGATGCCGATGGACGAGGTGGCGTACACCATCGACTTGTAGCCGAACAGCGGCTTGCCGGAGAACGTGGAGATGATCTCCGAGAAGGCTCCGAAGCACGGCAGGATGAGGATGTAGACCTCCGGGTGTCCCCAGACCCAGATCAGGTTGACGTACATCATGGCGTTGCCGCCAAGCTCATTGGTAAAGAAGTGCATGCCCAGGTAGCGGTCGGCGGTGAGCAGCGCGAGCGTGGCGGTCAGCACCGGGAACACGGCAACGATCAGGATGTTGGTGATCAGCGCGGTCCAGGTGAACACCGGCATCTTCATCAGCGTCAGGCCCGGGGCACGCATGCGCAGGATGGTGACGATGAAGTTGATCCCGGTGAGCGTGGTTCCCAGGCCCGATATCTGTAGTGACCATATGTAGTAGTCCACCCCCACCGTCGGGCTATATCCCAGCTCGGACAACGGTGGATAGGCGACCCAGCCCGTGGCGGCAAAGTCGCCGACGAACATCGACATCATCACCAGCACCGCGCCCGCTGCCGCCAGCCAGAAGCTGAGCGAGTTGACGAACGGATAGGCTACGTCGCGCGCGCCGATCTGCAGCGGCACGATGACGTTCATCAAGCCGAGGATGAACGGCGTTGCCACGAAGAAGATCATGATCACGCCGTGGGCGGTGAAGATCTGGTCGTAGTGGTGTGGAGGCAGGTAGCCGGCCGCATCGCCCACAGCGATCGCCTGCTGCGCGCGCATCATGATGGCGTCGGCAAAGCCGCGCAGCAGCATGACCAGCGCCATGATGATGTACATCACGCCGATGCGCTTGTGGTCGACCGAGCAGATCCACTCGGTCCACAGGTATTTCCATTTGCCGAAGTAGGTCACGGCGCCGAGCAGCGCGACGCCGCCCAGAATGACGGCGGCCAGCGTACCCATGATGATGGGCTCATGGTACGGAATCGCCTCGAGGTTCAGTTTGCCGAACATGGATCAGTGCTCCGTGGCCGCGGCGCGGTGGCGTTGTGTGTGTGGCATGCAGTGCATGTGTTTCGGATTCATTGGCTTCATCAGTTGATGGCCAGCGGGGGGCTTTGGGCTGTGCATACGTCGCCAAGCGCATCACCACGCGTATTACCAAGCGTATTGCCGCGCATATTGGCGCGCAGATCGCTATGCATGTACTTGTTGACGATGTTCTGGAACAGGCCGGGCGCAACGCCCGCGTAGACCGTCGCCGGCTCCTTGGTGCTCGGCAGCTCCAGCGTCTTGTAGGCCTTCTCGTCCAGCGTCAGCGGCGACTGCCTGGCCTGCCGTACCCACGCGTCGAACGCCTCGCGCGAGGTGGCCACGGTGTCGAAATGCATGTCGGAGAAGCCGGGGCCGCTGTAGGCCGCGGACATGCCCGCGTAGGTGCCGGGCGTGTCGGCGATCAGGTGCAGCTTGGTCTGCATGCCGGCCATGGCATAGACCATGCTGCCGAGCTGCGGGATGAACAGGGAGTTCATCATCGATTCCGCGGTGATGCTGAAATTGATCGGCGTATCGACCGGGATGGGCAGCCGGTTGACCGAGGCGATGCCGTAGTCCGGGTAGATGAACAGCCATTTCCAGTTCAGCGCCACGGCTTCGACGCGGATGGGCTTGACGGTCGACTCCAGCGGCTTGTAGGGGTCCAGCGAATGCGTGGTGTTCCAGATCAGCACCGCCAGGCCGGCCACAATCACGCACGGGATGGTCCAGATGACCACCTCGATCCGCGTGGAGTGCGCCCACTTGGGCGCATACGTTGCCTTGGTGTTGGAGGCGCGATACCGCCAGCCGAAATACAGCGTCAGGAAAATGACGGGCACGACGACCAGCAGCATGATGAACAGCGAGACCAGGATCAGCGTCTTTTCCTGATGCCCGATGTCGCCCTTCGGGGATAGCAGCTCCAGCTGGCAGCCACTGAGAAGGAGCATCGCTGCTCCACCGAGGAACAGTCCCGCATGGCGGAACCCTCCCTTGCAAGCATTCAGCCAAGCGCTGGATTCTCGCCGGACAGCAGCGTCTGCCCCGGCATTTGAGTTACGCATAAGACACACCTTAGTTATGCATCACATAACCGGCGCGCGCGTCGGGACTGCCTGCCACGGCACGCTGGAAACCATCGCGAGAGAGGGGATTCCGCCGGACTGGCGGGAAACGCATACAAAGCGTTAAATGTATGGATTTGTGTGATGCTGCGGCGCATGATAATGTAAGACAAAGGCCATACATAAAGCAAAATGCATCAGAGTAAATCCATACAAGATGACGGCGCCGGTCCCGGCTGGGCCGCCGCCTTCGTGCGCGGCGAGGGCGCGCGCTACCAGCAGATCGTTGGCTTCATCGAGCGCGCGGTCGGGGACGGGCGCCTGAACCCCGGCGACCGCCTGCCGCCGCAGCGCGAGCTGGCCAGGCAGCTCGGGGTGGATCTCACCACGGTGACGCGTGCGTTCACCGAGGCCAAGCGGCGCAACCTGATCGAGGCGCGCGGGGCGCTGGGCACCTTCGTCGCCCCGCCAAAGGTCGAACTGGCACAGATGGTCGACCTGAGCATGAACGTGCCGCCGCCGCCCGCCGGCGTGGATTTCCATGATTTGCTGCAGCGCGGGCTTTCGCAGGTGCTGCTGCGCTCCGATGCGCACCTGCTCATGACCTACCAGCTTGGTGGCGGCAGCAGGGCGGACCGGGCCGCCGGCGCCATGTGGCTCAAGCCGGTGCTGGAGTCGGTCAGCCCGCAGCAGCTGATTGCCTGCCCCGGCGCGCAGGCCGCGCTGGCGGCGCTGATCCTCACGCTCACGCAGCCCGGCGACGCCATCCTTGCGGAGCCGCTGACCTATCCCGGCCTGCGCGCGGCGGCCGAGCAGCTCGGGCGCCGCGTGGTGACGGTGGCCACCGATGACGACGGCATGCGGCCCGATGCGATGGAGCAAGCGTTGCGCGAGCATGGCGCACGCGCGATCTACCTCAACCCGACCATCCAGAACCCGACCACGCGGACCATGCCCGCGCACCGGCGCCGCGATGTCGCGCTGGCCGCGCAGAAGTGCGGCGCCTGGATTATCGAGGACGATCCTTACTGGCTGCTCGGCAGCGACGCGCCGCCGCCCGTGGCCCACTTTGCGCCGGGCCAGGTCTACTACGTTGCCACGCTGTCGAAATGCCTGAGCCCGGGGCTGCGGACCGCCTATATCCGCCTGCCCGAAGCGCGCGGCCGGGCGGGCGTGCTGGCCGCGCTGCGCTCCTTCGCGCTGATGTCCACGCCGCTGTCGACAGCCCTGGCCACGCAGTGGATTCACGAAGGCTCCGCCGCGCAGTTGCTGGCTGGGATCCGCACGGAAGCCTTCGCGCGGCGAGAGCTTGCACGGCAGTTGCTGTTCAGCGCGGACCAGGCACCACCCAGCGGCATACACGTCTGGCACAACTTGCCGAGCTACTGGACTTCGCTGGCGCTGACGCAGGCCGCGCGTGCGGAGGATCTGCGTGTTACCGCTTCCGATGCGTTCTATGCTGGCCCCACGCCGCCCAATGCGATCCGCATCTCGCTGGGAGGTGTCGAGACGCGTGCCCATCTTGCTGCTGCGTTGAAGAAGCTGGCTGAGTTGCTGGTGCGCAGGCCGCAGGCGTCGCGGGAGATTGTGGTTTAGGGGGAGTTTTTTGGGTCTGCGCCGATCTGCGTGGCGAAGTGAGGGTCTCAAGACGACGCCAGGCGGAAGCACCGTCGCCGCAAGATCGGAAAGGTTGGGGTGTGGGGTGGACCGCCGATCACACTTCATGTAAGCTTGCCCGCCCTCTTTGCGCCGCCATAGCGCGCCGCCATGCCCCAGATCATCGTTAGTCGTCTACACAAGACCTACCGCATCCACGAGCGCGACCCGGGCGTGCTCGGTGCGCTGCGTGCGTTGATTCGGCCGCGCTATCGCACGGTCGATGCGCTGGCGGGGGTGTCATTCGAACTGCAGCGCGGCGAACTGCTTGGCCTCATTGGCCCAAACGGCGCTGGCAAATCGACCACCATCAAGATCCTTGCCGGTATCCTGCGGCCCGACGGCGGCCGCGTCGAAATCGACGGGCGCGCCCCTTTCGCCGACCGCGAGCGGCACGTGGCACGCATCGGCGTGGTGTTCGGGCAGCGCACGCAACTTTGGTGGGATCTGCCGGTGGGCGACGGCTTCGCGCTGCTGCGCGACATCTATCGGGTCGACCCGGTGCGCTTTGCCCGCACGCGCGACGAACTGGTCGCGCTATTGCATCTCGAGCGCTTGCTTGACCAGCCGGTGCGCCAGTTGTCGCTGGGGCAGCGCATGCGGGCGGAGATAGCGGCGGCGTTGCTTCACGAACCCGACATCCTCTTCCTGGACGAGCCGACAATCGGGCTCGATGCGCCCACCAAGCTCGCGGTCCGTGACTTCGTGCGGCGCGCCAACCACGAACGCGGCACCACCGTGTTACTGACCACGCACGACATGCATGACATCGAGGCGCTGGCCAAGCGTGTGATCGTGATCGGCCACGGCCGCGTGCTGGCCGACTGCGCGGTCGAGGCGTTGCGCTCCCAGGTGGTGGCTGCGCGCCGATTGGATGAGGGCCTGTCAGCGGACGCGGAAGACGAGGGTATGACCATCGAGGCCGTCATCGCGCGCTTCTACGCGATGCACGGCGCGGTCGAGGCCTAGTCCATGATGGCGCCGCGCGAACTCCTGCGTCCCTATCTCGCCGCGTTCAGATCCCGGTTCCTGCAGATGCTGCAGTACCGGGTGGCGGTATACGCGGGCTTCGTTACGCAGTGCTGGTGGGGGGGAATCAAGATCATGGTACTGGTGGCGTTCTACCGCAGCGCGGCGGCGGCGAGCGCGCCGCTGTCGCTCGCGCAGGCCATCACCTACACGTGGTTGGCCCAAGGCTTGCTCGCACTGCTGCCGTGGATGGGCGACCCCGAGGTGGCGCAGGCGGTGCGCACCGGAGCCGTGGCATACGACCGGCTGCGGCCGGTGAATGCCTATGCGCTGTGGTTTGCACGCTCGGCCGGCTGGACGGCGGCGCGCGCGCTACCGCGTGTGGCCCTGATGCTGGCCTTTGCTGGCATTGCGCTGCCAATTGCCGGGCTGGGTGAATGGGCCTGGCAGCCGCCTGCCGGACTGGCTGCGGGCTTGGGCTTCATCGCTTCGGTGCTGCTCGCGCTGCTGCTGTCCACATCGCTGGTGATGCTGCTCAACATCGCGGCGGCAGCCGCGCTCAACGAACGCGGCATCAATACGCTGGCGGGACCCGTCGTCATCGTCTTCTCCGGGAACCTGCTGCCTCTGGCACTACTGCCCGACACCTGGCAGACCGTGCTGCTGGTGCAACCGTTAGCGGGCGTGATGGATATTCCGGCGCGGATCTATTTCGGGCAGCTGGGCGGCGCGCAAATGCTCTGCGGGCTGGGCCTGCAATGCCTTTGGATCGTGCTACTGGTGAGCGTTGGCCATGCGGCCATGGGACGCACGATGCGCCGGCTCGACGTGCAAGGCGGCTGAGGCGAATGGGCTCCCTGGCATTGTTCGCCCGCCTCGTGATGGCTTCGCTGAGCGGCCAGGCACGCTATCCGGCCTCGGCGCTGTTGCTTACGGTGGGGCAGTTCCTCGTCACCGGAGTCGAGGTGGTCGCGGTCTGGGCGCTGTTCCACCGCTTCGGCGACGTGCAGGGTTGGAGAATCGGCGAGGTGGCGCTGTTCTACGGGCTGGTGAACTGCATGTTCGCCATCGCCGATGCCCTGGGGCGCGGCTTCGACGTGCTGGGCACGGCGTTGTTGCGCACCGGCGAATTCGACCGGTTGCTATTGCGGCCTCGTCCCCTGGCTCTGCAATTGATGGGGCACGACGTCCGCATCAGCCGTCTGGGGCGCTTGTTGCAAGGGCTGATGGTATTGGCTTTCGCAACGGTGCAGGTGGGCATCGCGTGGACACCGGGATCCATCGCCATCGCCCTGTTTGCGGTCGCAGGCGGCGTGGCGCTGTTTCTGGGCATCCTGGTACTGCAGGGCACGCTGTCCTTCTGGACCATCGAGAGCCTCGAAATCGCCAACGTCCTGACGTACGGCGGCGTACAGGCGACGCAGTATCCGCTGGCTTTGTATGCGCAATGGTTCCGGTACGTGCTGACCTTTGCCGTGCCACTGGCCTGTGTCGCCTATTACCCCGCGCTGGCCATATTGGGCAAGGCCGATCCACTCGGTGCGCCTGCCTGGACAGGGCTGGTGTCGCCGTTGGCGGGTTTCGTTTTTCTCCTGGCGGCCTTCGGCGCGTGGCGTGTCGGGCTGCGCCACTATGCCTCGACCGGCAGCTAGTCGGTAACGCGCCTGTCCGTTTTCGCTTCGGGGGTTGCCTCCGCAACCACGTGCCTGGCATCCCGGCTCACCACGAAACCATCACGACATGATGTATTTCGGCACACCGAACTGGTAGTGGCAGATTGGCGAGTGGGCAAGAATGCCGCTACCGGGGGCCTCACCCCGAAACCAGTATCACTCGCGGGATCGTGGTGATTGATGCCGGCAGCGGCATGAGTTCGTTAGAGCCCGGGGCCTGACGACGAAACTACCGGGCCGCGCGGTCCCGACACGCCAGCACCTAGAAGCCCCAAAGGACCGCCCCAAAACGTTCCCCTGCGCCAGTAGCAGACGCGCCGCCCAATTTTGTGCGGCGTGGCATGGCCGCGTCCGGCCGCCATCAAGACCCCTTCACCAACTCAATAGCCCGCGCCAGCTTACCAACCGCAGGTGCAATCTCCGCATCCGCAACCCCACCATAGCCGAGCACCAACCCATTCTGCGCCTGCAGCGAATCAGCAAAATACGACGACAACGGTCGCGCCACGATCCCGTGCGCCAGCGCGAAACGCGATACCAACTGGTCATTGGCATGCCGGAGTATGACGCTCAGATGCAGCCCGGTATCGGTGCCCACGATCGCCACCTCGTCGCCGAGCTGGCGCTGCAATTCGTCAATCAGCAACACCTGGCGTTCGCCGTAGATCTTGCGCATGCGCCGTACGTGCGCTGCGTAATGGCCATCGGAAATAAACTCCGCCAGCGCGGCTTGCACCGATAGCTGTCCGCCGCGATGCAACTCGGATTGCGCTACCGAGAAGGCGTCGACCAGTTCCGGTGGCACGATCAGGAAGGCGAGCCGCAAGCCGGGATAGAGCACCTTCGAGAAGCTGCCGACATAGATGGTGTTGCGGTGCGGGTCCAGCCCCTGCAGCGACGGCAAGGGTGCGCCCTGATAGCGGAACTCGCTGTCGTAGTCGTCTTCGATGATCCATGCGTTGTGGCGATGCGCCAGCTCTGTGAGCAGGCGGCGCCGCGCAAGGCTCATCACCACGCCGCTCGGGTATTGGTGAGAGGGGGTGACAAAGATCAGCCTTGGCGCGCTCTCTGGTGCAACCGGCGGCCGGATCCCGTGCTCGTCCACCGCAATTCCCTCCATCTGCAGGCCCGCCGAGCGAAAGACACTGCGCGCGCCCCAATAGCATGGGTCCTCGACCCAGACCAGTTCGCCCGGGTCCGCGAGCAGGCGGGCGCAGAGATCGATGGCCTGGTGGCTGCCCTGCGTCACGATGATCTGCTCCGGCGAACAATCCACGCCGCGGGCGAGCGACAGGTACTCCGTCAGCGCGCGCTTGAGCGGCGGATGGCCATGCCGGCTGCCATAGCCCAGTTGTTCCTGGCTGGCGGTCTTCCAGACCTTGGTGATCAGGCGCTGCCACACGCCGCGCGGGAACTGGCTGACATCCGGAATGCCGGGCACGAACGCACCCACTTGCAGGTCCGATGCGCCAACGCTGGCCAGCAGTTCGCGCGCGCGCAGCGAGAGCCTGGATTGATCGCCGGGGAGCGCGGGCTCGCCGGCCCGGCCGGGGGCGACGATGTGGGCGAGCAGGGCGGGGTCGGGGGCGGTGTCGCCAACGTAGGTGCCGCTGCCGCCGTGCGTGTGCGTGTAGCCCTCGTCGGTGAGCCGCTCGTAGGCATAGAGGACCGTGTTGCGGGCAATGCTCAGTTCACGGGCAAGTTCGCGGGTGGGTGGCAACCGTGTGCCCGGGGATAGCTGGCCGGCGAGGATGGCCTCGCGGATGTCGTCGAACAACTGCCTGTTCAGCGGAGCACCGGATCGTTCGGGCTGGCTCCAATGACTGCGCGCGAGAAGCCAATCGGTCAGCGGAGTCTCTCTCAATTCTTGGCTCCATCTGAAAATTTGTACCGGCACTATACAGTGGAGCCAACGGGCTTGTAGAGTAGATCCCATCATGTCGCGGCATTACCACATAACCATTTCAACTAAGTAACAGACCGCCGGCTTGGCCCAAAAAAGTGTGAAAGACCAGATATTGAGCGGGCACTTAATTCACCACATAAATGCGATGGGGCAATGGCGAATATCCCCATATCGGTGCGTGCTGATGTACCAGTATGTTGTATTTATCGAGGCATTAAATGAAGCGTTTTGCAGTAGCAGGTATCCAGATGCCGGTGTCGGCATTCGACGAGAACATCACGCAGATGAATCGCTACCTGGCCCATGTCAGGCACCGCTTTCCGTGGGTCGACATGGTGATGTTCTCCGAGCTGGCGGCGTTTGGCCCGAGCCCGGCCAAGGCCGAGGAAATGCCGGGCGCAGCCGAGGCCCGCCTGTGCGAGATGGCTGCCAAGTACGGCTTGTGGCTGATCCCCGGATCCTTGTTCGAGCGTCGCGGCGGCGCGATCTACAACACCGCGCCGGTGATCGACCCCGCCGGGAACGTGGTTGCCCGTTTCCGCAAGCTGTTTCCCTTCCGGCCCTATGAGCAAGGCATCGCCGCGGGCAGCGAGTTCGTGGTGTTCGATGTGCCGGGCGCGGGGCGCTTCGGCATCTCGATCTGCTATGACATGTGGTTCCCGGAGACGACCCGGACACTGGTTGCGATGGGCGCTGAAGTGATCCTGCACCCGACCATGACGGACACCATTGACCGCGACATCGAATTGTCGATCGTGCGGGCATCGGCGGCAACCAACCAGGTCTATTTTTTCGATATCAACGGTGTCGGTGACGGTGGCGTGGGCCGCTCCATCGTGGTGGATCCCGCTGGCTATGTGCTGCATGAAGCCGGCCCGGGCACCGCGGAGATCATCCCCGTGGAGATCGATTTCGAAAAGGTCCGGCGCGAGCGCGAGCGCGGCTTGCGCGGGCTTGGCCAGCCGCTCAAGAGCTTCCGCGACCGGGAGGTGGAGTTCCCGGTCTACCAGCGCAACAGCGGCGCGGATGCCTATCTCCACACGCTTGGCAAGCTGGTGAAGCCGGGTGTCCTGGAAGACGCAAAGCCGGAAGTGACCGGGCCGGCGGGCGAGTAGCCGCCGGGGGAAAAGCCTCGGCAGGCCGCCACGTTATTCCGGTGCGGCGAAAAAAAAGAATTCAAATATCCAAGGGAAAGCGTGATGGCTGGCCCAATGGATAGCGCTTGCTTTCAAGGTTGCTATCGACCCGCTTGATAAACAGGAGCCGGTGAATATCGGGCCGGAAATAAAACGGTCGTTCTATTAAACGGATTCGCAGTTGCAGATCCGCGCATTGAGATTATCTAGTTAGCAGAGGAATAACATGGCACGCAGCACGGCACGAAAAGCAAAGACCGGGCAAAACATTTCCCTAAACCGTTACCGCAGCGTTTGGGAAATGCGCGCGGATGGCTGGATGAATCTGACTGACGACCTGGGCCGCCTGGTCAATCTCGCGCGGGAGTGCAAGGAATTCATCGAACGCCACGCCCGGGTAAAAGAGACGCTGGCCATGCTTGAACCGATCGAGCGGTTCTGGGCATTCCCGGGGCACCGATTGTTCGAGGAGCTGACCGCGTGGTTCGAGGCTGGCGACCTGGGCCGGCTGAACATTGCCGTGCACCGTATCAACCGCATGCTGGCCAGCGATACCTATCGCCATAAGAAGCTGTCGCTGGATGCGGAGTCGGAGGAGCCGTCCGAGATCGAGACGGAAGAGGAGATGCAGGCGCAAATAGCACGACCGTACTTTGAGGTCCTGATCGTCGACGACATGACGCGCGAGGATGAAGAGGCCTTGCGCCGGCGCGTTCAGCGCAAGCAGCGCGTGGATGATCCCTTCGTGTGGGACGTGGTGGTGGTGCCAAGCTTCGAGGATGCGCTGATCGCCACGCTCTTCAACTTCAACCTGCAGGCTTGCGTGATCCGGCATGGCTTTCCGTTCAAGTCCGAGTATGAGCTGGACCTGCTGCGCAAGTTCCTGGAAGGCCTGGACGAGGGCATCGAGGAGCAGCCGGAATCCGAGCGCGGCCCCTTGCTGGGGCAGAAGATTGCGGAGCTGCGGCCGGAACTGGACCTGTACCTGGTCACGGACGTGAAGGCCGAAGAGATCGCGTCGCGGCTGGGCGAGGTCTTCAACCGGATCTTTTTCCGGGAGGAGGACCACACCGAGCTGTACATGTCGATCATGAAAGGCGTGTCGGAGCGTTACAAGACGCCGTTTTTCACGGCGTTGAAGGAGTACTCGAAGCAGCCGACCGGGGTGTTCCACGCCTTGCCGCTGGCGCGGGGCAAGTCGATCATGAACTCCCACTGGATTCAGGACATGGCGCAGTTCTACGGCCTGAATCTGTTCATGGCCGAGACCTCCGCCACGTCCGGCGGGCTCGACTCGCTGCTGGACCCCATCGGCCCCATCAAGGTCGCGCAGGAGTATGCCGCGCGCGCATTTGGCGCGCGCCGCACCTTCTTCGCGACCAATGGCACTTCGACGGCCAACAAGATCGTGGTGCAGGCGCTGGTCAAGCCGGGCGACATCGTGATGGTAGACCGCAACTGCCACAAGTCCCACCACTACGGCATGGTGCTGGCGGGCGCCAAGGTGGCGTATCTCGACTCCTATCCACTGGACGATTTCTCGATGTACGGGGCGGTCCCTATCGCCCAGATGAAGCGCACGCTGCTGCGGTTCAAGCGGGCGGGCACGCTGCACAAGGTCAAGATGGTGCTGCTGACCAACTGCACGTTCGATGGCGTGGTCTACGACGTGAAGCGCGTCATGGAGGAGTGCCTGGCCATCAAGCCCGACCTGATCTTCCTGTGGGACGAGGCCTGGTTTGCCTTTGCCCGCTTTCATCCCACCTACCGCCAGCGCACCGGCATGGATTCGGCGTCGCGCCTGCGCCGCGAGCTCGATAGCGAGGATTATCGCCGGCGCTACGATGCATTCACCGCATCGTTCGGCGGGGCGGACTGGGACGATGAGGAGAAGCTTGTCGCCACCCGCTTGATGCCGGATCCGGACCGCGCGCGGGTACGGGTCTACGCGACCCAGTCCACCCACAAAACCCTGACCTCGCTGCGCCAGGGCTCCATGATTCACGTGTGGGACCAGGACTTCAAGGACAAGGCGGAAGAGGCGTTCCACGAGGCGTACATGACGCACACCTCCACCTCGCCGAACTACCAGATCCTGGCCTCGCTCGATGTCGGCCGCCGCCAGGTGGAGCTGGAGGGCTACGAGCTGGTGCAGCGCCAGATGGAACTGGCCATGACACTGCGTGAGTGGATCCACACGCACCCGTTGCTCAAGAAGTACTTCCAGTTCCTCAACGTCTCCCGCGTGGTGCCGACCGCGTACCGGCCATCCGGCATCGAGGCGTACTACAGCCCGGAATCCGGCTGGGCCAATATGGAAGCCGCGTGGCGCGTCGATGAATTCGCGCTGGACCCGACCCGGCTGACCCTGTCGATCGGCACCTCCGGCATTGACGGTGACACGTTCAAGAACAAGTACCTGATGGACAAGTACGGCATCCAGATCAACAAAACGTCGCGCAACACCGTCTTGTTCATGACCAATATCGGTACCACGCGGTCGTCGGTGGCTTACCTGATCGAGGTGCTGATCAAGATTGCCAGGGAGCTGGAGGAGCGCACGGCGGACATGAGCGTGATCGAGCGCCGCCTGCACGAGAAGCGCGTTTCGTCGCTGACCAGGGAACTGCCGCCGCTGCCGGACTTTTCGCACTTCCATTTTGCGTTCCGCAGCGTGTGCAACAGCGGGCAGATCGAGACGCCGGACGGCGATATCCGCAAAGCCTTCTTCATGTCCTATGACGAGGAGAACTGCGAGTACCTGAACATGGCCGAGGTGGCCAAGGCCATCTCCAAGGGCCGTGAAGTGGTATCGGCCTTGTTCGTGATTCCCTACCCCCCGGGCTTCCCCATCCTGGTGCCGGGGCAGGTGATCAGCTCCGAGATTCTGGAGTTCATGCAGGCGCTGGATGTGCGGGAGATCCACGGTTACCGCCCGGAGTTGGGCTTCCGTGTGTTCAGCGACGGGGCGCTCCAGCAACTGGCGCTCCAGGCCGCCGGCGAGGCAGCTGCGGCGGTGGCGGCCGCGGCGAAGGCGTCGGTCTCGGCCGTTGTGGAAGTCTCGACGGCAACGGTCGATGAAGTGGCGGCGGCGGCCCTGGCGGAACGCCCCGCGGCAAAAAAGTAGCGAGGCGGGAGGCTGGGACAGGCGCCCGGCTTCTCGCAACAGAGCCCATGTCGACAAAAAAAGAATGCCGGACCTGGATGTCCAGGAACCGCGGGAAACCCGCGTCCAGCCGGCCCCGAGTTCATCAGGAGAAAGCCGCGATGCAAAAAGTCCGTAATGTCTCAGATCTGCGCGTGATGTTCCACAGGAACGAGAAGCCCATCTACTTCATCAGCGCCACTAACTTCAATCTCCTGGGCATCGATCAGTGGGTCAACCGTTTCAAGTACATCAACTACATCGATTGCTTCGACGGCCGCCATCCCAATGTCTTCGTGCCGCAGGCGCTGCCGCACGAGGAGTTCACCTCGATCGAGGACATCAACAACTACCTGCTGCAGCATAAGGACGTGGTGGAAATGATCGAGCAGCGGGGGGGACGGCCTGCCGCGACCTTCCTGATGTTCGATGAGAAAACCGAAGAGCTGGCCGACGAGCTGGGGCTTGACGTGTGGTTCCCGTCGGCCGCGCTGCGCAGCCGCTGCGATAACAAGATGGAGACTGTGCGCATCGGCAACAAAGCTGGCGTGCACTCGGTGCCCAACGCACTGGAGAAGGTGGACAGCTACGAGCATCTGATGCAGATCGCGGAGCACCACGGTCTGGGCAATGACCTGGTGGTGCAGAGCGCGTTCGGCGACTCCGGCCACACCACCTTCTTTATCGCAAGCGTTGACGATTTCAACAAGCACAAGGATGAGATCGTCAACGACCCCGAAGTCAAGATCATGAAGCGCATCAACTGCCGCGGCGCGACCCTGGAGGCCTGCGCCACGCAGTCAGGCACGCTGGTCGGGCCGCTGCTGACCGAGGTGGTGGGCGCGCGTGAACTGACCCCCTACAAGGGCGGCTGGTGCGGCAACGAGATCTTCCCCGGGGCGTTCTCGGAAGACGTCAGGATGAAGGCGCGCGACATGGCCTTCCGTTTCGGCAACCAGTTGCTGGAGGAGGGCTATCGCGGCTACTTTGACCTGGACTTCCTGATCGACGTCGATAGCGGCGAGGTGTATCTCGGCGAGCTGAATCCCCGCATCTGCGGCGCCAGCCCGATGACCAATCATGCGGCCTTCGCCTATGCGGACGCGCCGTTGTTCCTGTTCCACCTGCTGGAATTCTCGGGTGTGCCATTCGACCTCAATGTGCGCGAGCTCAATGAGCGCTGGGCCGAGAAGTCGTTCATCGACGGCTGGTCCCAGCTGGTCATCAAGTACACCGAGGACAACGTGGATATCGTGACCCATGCGCCGCCCTCGGGCATCTATCGCATGGCATCCGACGGCTCCGTGTCCTACCACCGCTTCGATTCCAACCGTCGCGAGATCGAGAGCGAGCAAGAAGCCTTCTTCCTGCGTATCACCGGGCCCGGCGACTATCGCTACGAAGGCGCGGATCTGGGCATCCTGATCACGCGGGGTCGTTCGATGAACGACGAGTTCAAGCTCAACGAGCGCGCGCACCAATGGATCCGGGGCATCAAGCAGTATTACGTGGCCAAGCCCCTGGTTGCCGCACAGGCCGAGCTGGCGCCGCAGCCGGGCGCGTTCAAGATCCTGTAGGCCGAAGGTCCAACCACGAGAGGCCAGGAATTCATGCGTTGTACATTCGAAGCGATCAGTGAGGACTTGCCCGGCCAGCGATGGCAGAACATCTTCCGGCAGTTCTGGCCCGGGTACCGGCAATGGTATCTGCGCGACGGCGATCGCGCGCGGCCGGGCTTCCTGATGTGCCGCAAGGCCTTGCGCCACCACATGCCGGAGCTGGTCCCGACCTGGGAGCGGCTGGTCGAGCTGTCCGGCGGCGGCGACCTGGAAGCGCGCTTCCTCTCGATGTGGGGGCCGCCGCCCTACATTGCCGGCTGCTCGCAGGCGGTGTGGCTGCCGGTGGACGGGCAGCAGGCTGCAGGCGCCACGCCCGCGCTGTTGCGCAACTACGATTTCGCCCCGGCTTTGCTCGAGGGCGTGTGGCTGGCGTCCAGATGGCATGGCCAGCGGGTGGTGGCGGTCAACGACTGCCTGTGGGGCGCGCTCGACGGCATCAACGAGAGCGGCCTGGCCGCGTCGCTGTCGTTCGGGGGCCGCAAGGCGGTGGGTAATGGATTCGGCATTCCACTGGTCTTGCGCTACGTGCTGGAGTTCGCGGAGAACGTCGACCAGGCCGTGGAAATGCTCGCGCGCATCCCGGTGCATATGAGCTACACGGTGAGCCTGCTTGACCGCCGCGCACAGTGGGCAACGGTGTTTGTCACGCCGGACCGGCCGCTGGAGGTGGTGCGCAAGCAGGCGGTGAGCAACCTGCAGCATGGCGTCGAGTGGACGGCGCACGCCAATGCGACCCTGGCCGAGGCCAGGGAGCAGACGCTGGCTGTTGCGGTGCGGCAGGCCGAGGATGCCAAGGCTGTCCTGCGCGCGCTGCTGCGCCCGCCGCTGTTTCAAACTGCCTACGGACGTGGCCACGGCACGTTGTACAGCGCCGTCTATCACCCCTATGACGGTTCCGTCGAAATGGTCTGGCCAGATGCCGTCTGGCGGCAGTCCTGCAGCCATTTCCTGCCCGGCGCCCGGATGATCGAGTTCGACGTGGAGAGCACCGCGCTGCCGCATGCGGTGGTGCCGGCGCGCCGGTGGATGCTCGACGATGTTGGCAGTTTTCAGTGAGTTTCCTAGTCTCATAGTCATGGGGGAAGGCATGCATGGCGAATCCGGGCTGCCTTTGGCCGCAGGCTAACCATCGAATACGCGCAAACGCAAGCAGGACGCGGCCCGGTCCGGACCGCGGCGACCCAATTCGCCAGAACATATCCGAGGGTGGCGGCTTCGGAAAAGCAGGCTCGCAAGAATCCAAGGAGCAGTCATGAAAAAAAAGCGCCCAATCACCACCTACATCGTCATCGCGATGATCCTCGGCGTTATCGTCGGCTATAGCTGTAACAAGGCCTTCCCGGATCCCGGTACCGCCAAGGAGATCGCCGGCTATATATCGATCTTCACCGATGTCTTCCTGCGCCTGATCAAGATGATCATCGCACCGCTGGTGTTCTCCACCCTGGTGGTTGGCATCGCGCACATGGGCGATGCGAGCACCGTTGGCCGCGTCGGCGTGAAGGCGCTCGGCTGGTTTATCGTGGCTTCGTTTCTCTCGCTCACGCTGGGCCTGATCCTGGCCACCCTGCTGCAGCCCGGCCACAACATCGGCCTGCCGTTGCCGGACGTGGGGGCGGCCACCAACCTGAAGACCAACGCCTTCACGCTGAAGGATTTCATTACGCACCTGGTGCCGAGGTCCGTGGCGGAGGCCATGGCCACCAATGAAATCCTGCAGATCGTGGTGTTCTCGATCTTCTTCGGCACCGCGCTGTCGACCCTGGGGGAGACGGGCAAGCGGCTGGCGGGCGTCATCGACGACCTGGCGCAGACCATGCTCAAGATCACCGGCGCCGTGATGTGGATGGCGCCGCTGGCGGTGTTCGCGGCCATTGCTTCCACCGTGACCACGCAAGGGCTGGGCATTCTCATCACCTTCGCGAAGTTCATGGGCAGCTTCTATCTTGGCCTGCTGGTGCTGTGGGGCCTGCTGGTGGCGGCCGGGTTCTTCTTCCTGGGCAAGCGGGTGTTCACGCTGATCCGGCTGATTCGCGAGCCCTTCCTGCTGTCCTTTTCCACGGCCAGCTCGGAGGCCGCCTACCCGAAGATGCTCACCGCGCTGGACCGGTTCGGCGTCAGCCGCAAGATCTCCAGCTTTGTGCTGCCGATGGGCTACTCCTTCAACCTCGACGGCACCATGATGTATTGCACGTTCGCCGTGCTGTTCATTGCGCAGGCCTACGACATTCACCTGCCGATCGGTACCCAGATCACCATGCTGCTGCTGCTCATGCTGACGTCAAAAGGCATGGCCGGGGTGCCGCGCGCATCGCTGGTGGTGATTGCCGCCACGCTGAACCAGTTCGGCATTCCGGAAGCTGGCTTGCTGCTGATCATGGGGGTCGACCAGTTCCTGGACATGGGCCGCTCGGCGACCAATGCGGTAGGCAACTCGATTGCCGCTGCCGTGGTGGCGAAGTGGGAGGGTCAGCTGGCGAGCGAGTTGGATCCGGACGGCGAGGGCGACAGCACGGTATCGGATGCGCGCGCCCCGCTCGGAAAGCCGGGCGCGGTCCAGGCCTGAGCGGCCAGCGCGGGAGGGTGCCTCGCAGGCGGCCTCCCGCATGGTGTGCCGGGCATTGTGCGAACGATCACTGCAGGAGTGCAAATCAAATGCGTTCAAATGGAGCACGCGTGGGTGGCGGGCGCGGCAGCCGCGGCGGCCGGCAAATCGTGATGTGGGCGGCCGTTGCGCTGTGCGCGGCATTGTCCGCCGGCGCGGCGTTGGCGCAACAGGCGGGGGAACTGGCCGGCACGCTGAAGAAGGCGAAGGAAATCGGCACCCTGACCATCGGCTATCGCGAGTCGTCCTTGCCATTCTCGTACCTGGACCGGCTTGGCAAGCCGGTCGGCTATTCCATCGATATCTGCCGCGCGATTGTGGATGCGGTGGCGGCGGAGGTGGGCCGCGAGGTCGGCATTCAGTGGGTGCCGGTCACCTCGGACAATCGATTCGATGCGGTCACGTCCGGCAGGGTCGATCTGGAATGCGGCTCGACCACCAGGAACGTCGAGCGCCTGAAGCGCGTGTCGTTCTCACCGGTGATCTTCGTGGCCGGGACCAAGCTGATGGTGCCGAAGGGATCGCCGATCAAGTCGTTCAAGGACCTGAAGGGGAAGACCGTGGTCGCGACCGGCGGCACCACGAACGTGGAGGCGCTTGAGCGGCTCTCGGCTCGCTTCGGCCTGCAGCTGAACGTTATCAAGGCGCGGGACCATGCCGATGCGTTCCAGGTTTTGCAGCACGGTGGCGCGGACGCCTATGCGGGGGATGATGTGCTGTTGTATGGTTTTTTGCGCAGCAGCAGCGCCGGCGGCAGGTTCCAGATCGTCGGTGATTTCCTCTCCTACGATCCCTACGGGATCATGTTCCGCAAGGGCGATCTGCAGTTCGCCGCCGTGGTGGACAAGGCGGTGCGCGAGATGGCCGTGTCCGGGGAACTGGATCGCACGTACAAGCAATGGTTCATGAACAAGCTGCCCACCGGCGAGCGGCTCGGGTTGCCCATGAGCGCGCAGCTCGATGAGCTGATACGGGCCATCCCGGACCAGTCGGATTAAGCCGCTCGCGCATCCAGGGTTTCATGCCATCGCCGGGGAGCGCCGCTCAAGGGCGCGCTCCTCGGCCCTTGGAATGGCGAGCCGGACTGCTCAGCGATAGCTGGCGATGAACGCGCGCAGCTGCGGATAGATCGCCTCGCGCCAGCGCCGGCCGGAGAAAATGCCGTAGTGCCCGCAGCCCTGCGCTGTCACATGCTGCTTGCGCGCGCCGGGAATGCCCGCGCAAAGATCGTGCGCCGCCGCGGTCTGGCCCGCTCCCGTGATGTCGTCCAGTTCGCCCTCGATGGTCAGCAGCGCCGCGCCGGTGATGTCCTGCGGCCGTACCGGCTTGCCGTCGATCTCCCAGGTGCCGCTGGCCAGCCGGAATTCCTGGAACACATCGCGGATCGTATCCAGGTAATACTCGGCGGCCATGTCGAGCACGGCGTTGTACTCGTCATAGAAGTGCACGTGAGCCTCGGCGTCGTCCAGGTCGCCATCGACCAGGTTCTGGTAGTAGTCGTAGTGCGAGGAGAGGTGGCGATCCGGGTTGGTGGCCACAAAGCCGGCGTGCTGCAGGAAGCCCGGGTAGACCTTGCGGCCGTGTCCCGGGTAGTTGGCCGGCACGGCATGAATCACGTTGTTCTCGAACCACGCGAAGGACTTGTCGGTGGCCAGCGCGTTCACGGCAGTGGGGCTGCGGCGCGCATCGATCGGGCCGCCCATCATGGTCATGGTCCGCGGCGTGGCCTCACCGGCGGAAGCCAGCAGCGAGATGGCGGCAAGCACAGGCACGGCCGGCTGGCACACGGAGATGACATGGAGGTTTTCCGCGCCGATGTGGCGGATGAAGTCCTGAATGTAGTGTACGTAGTCGGTCAGGTGGAACGGGCCGTCCTCCGCCGGCACCATGCGGGCATCGATCCAGTCGGTCACGTAGACCTTGTGATGCTGCAGCAGGGTTCGCACCGTATCGCGCAGCAGGGTTGCATGATGGCCTGACAGCGGGGCGCACACCAGCACCACCGGCTCGTCCTTCAGCCACTGGATGACCTGCGGATCGTCGGCATAGCGCTTGAAGCGCAGCAGCTTGCAGAAGGGCTTCTCCACGATGGTCTGCTCGACGATGGGAACGTCCCGCCCGTGGCATTGCACCGACTTGATATCGAAGGGCGGCTTCTTGTAATCCTTGCCGAGGCGGTAGAGCAGTTCGTAGCCGGCGGCCATCCGGTTGGCGCCCGGCATCATGGACAGCGGGCTGAGCGGATTGGTAAAGGCGCGCGACGTGGCTTGCGCCAGTGCGGTGAGCGGCAACAGCAAGGCGCTCTTGAGTTCGTGGAATTGGTAAAGCATGGGGAATACCTGTCAGTCTTGAAAATAGGGGGCGTCCCCCGGGCTACCGGGGGGCGATGGTGGATCGGGTGGATCAGTTGGGCCAGTTGGCTCAGTTGGCTCAGTTGGATTACGCCTGGGTCACTCCTCGGCCTGCACCTTGTCATAGGCGATTTGCAGACGGCGCAGCTTGGAGTACAGCGTTTGCTTGGGGATGGAAAGTGCCCTGGCGGTAGCCGCCACGTCGCAGTTGTTCCGCTTGAGTTCCTCCATGACAACCACCCGTTCAAACTGTTCGAGCTGGTCGGGCAGGCTGTTGCCGTGCTCGGCATGGCCGCCGTGCAGCTCGAAATCATCGGACAGCAGCCCGAGCACGAAACGGTCGGCCACATTGCGCAGCTCCCGCACGTTGCCAGGCCATGAATGGGACAGCAGCAGCTCGAACTGCGCGTTCCCGAGCACCGGCGCCGGCCGGTTGAAGCGGGTAGCGGCCTGCAGGATGAGATGCTCGAACAGCAGCGGGATATCTTCGCGCCGCTCGCGCAGTGGTGGCAGGTCGATAAAGGCCACGCCGATGCGGTAGTACAGGTCGGCACGGAACTTCTTTTGCTCGCTGAGGAGTTTCAGGTCCTCCTTGCTGGCGGCAATGACCCGGCAATCCACCGCGATGGGCTCGTTCGACCCCACCCGTTCGATGGAGCGCTCCTGCAGCGCGCGCAGGAACTTGACCTGCACCGACATCGGCATGCTCTCGATCTCGTCGAGAAACAGGGTGCCCCCCTGCGCATGCTCGAACTTGCCGCAACGCCGCCGCGTGGCGCCCGTGAAGGAACCCACCTCATGCCCGAACAGTTCGCTCTCGGCCAGGGCTTCGGGCAGGCCGCCGCAGTTCAGCGGCACGAAGTTGCCGGTGCGGCGCGCGCTATGGTCATGCAGGCAGCGCGCCACCAGGTCCTTGCCCGTGCCGGTCTCGCCATAGATCACCACGTCCGCGGGCGCATCGGCCAGCGCGCGCACGGCGCGGCGCACCCGCTCCATCTGCGCGGAGCGTCCGATCAGGCAGGCCTGGATCCCGTGCCAGCTTTCCAGCTGCTCGCGCAGGCCCAGCACTTCCAGGCTGAGCTTGCGCCGGTCGGCGGCGCGCCTGACCACGGAGACCAGCCGCTCGGAGGAGCACGGTTTCTCGATAAAGTCGTACGCGCCCTCGCGCATGGCTTGCACCGCCATGGAGATGTCGCCGTGGCCAGTCATCAGGATCACGGGCAGGTCGGGGTCGATGTGCCGGATCTCGTTGAGCCAGGCCACGCCGTTCATGCCCGGCAGCTTCACATCGCAGACCACCACCACCGGCTCGCCGATGCCGATGCTGCTGCGCGCCTGCTCCACCGAGGCAAAGCCGTTAACGGCGAAGCCCGCCAGCTCGAGGGCCTGCGAGCTGCCGACCAGCACATCCTCCTCGTCCTCGACAAAAACCACGCGGATGGGATGGGTGTCAGTCATTGGTTTGTCTCTCATGCGACGGCGCCAGCGGCAGCTCGACCACGAACTCGGCACCGGCAGGCGCAAGGTTGCGGGCGTACAGGCGCCCGCCGAATTCGCGCACGATGTGCGCCGAGATCATCAGGCCAAGGCCCAGGCCCTTGCCCGCCGGCTTGGTGGTAATGAATGGGTCGAACAGGCGCGGCAGCACGTCGGGATGGATGCCGGGGCCGGTGTCGCGGATGGTGATGATGCAGAGTTGGTCCTGCCGGGCCGCATGGATCTCCAGATCCCGCACCGGCGCGCCCGACAAGGCATCGGCGGCATTGCCCAGCAGGTTGACCAGCACCTGCTCGACGCGGATCTCATCGGCCAGGACGCTGATGTCGTCGGGGTCGATCGCCACGTTGACCGTGATATCGCGCTCCCGCATCCGGGTGCTGACAAGGAGCAGTGCGTCCTGCACCGCCTGGCGTACCAGGACCGGCTGCACCGCATCCTGGGACTTGAAGGCAAAGACCTTGAGCTGCTGCGTCAGCCGGCCGAGGCGATCGATCAGCTTGGCGATGCGCTGGAGGTTGCCCGCCACATCCTTGAGCCTGCCTTTTTCCAGCAGCACCTCGGCATTGTCCGACAGCGTGCGCATGGCCGCCAGCGGCTGGTTGAGTTCATGCACCACGCCGGCGGACATCTGCCCGAGCGCGGCCAGCTTGCCGGCGTGGACCAGGTCGCTTTGCAGCGCGCGCAGCTCGGCCGTGCGCTCCAGCACCTTGGCCTCCAGGCCATCGTGCGCGGCGCGCAGCGCGCGTTGCGCGGCGGCTTGTTGTTGCGCGGCGCGCAGGCGTAGCGCAATCACCAGCGCCAGCAGCAGTATCACCATGCAGGCCAGGAGAGCGCCGATGGCGGCGTTGCGGGCCAGGTTGCGCGCCGGCAGTTCGTCATCCAGCAGCATGATGCGCCAGAGGCCATGGTTGACCGTGCGCTCCGAGGCCAGGTAATCCACGCCATCCAGGCGCACGCGCGTGGTGTGCGCATCCAGCCTGGCGCGTTCCTGCCAGTCCAGGGGCATCAGGTCGGACTTGCCGTAGGTGCGCGCCAGGCCGGCCTCGGCCAGCATCGCTTGCGTCAGCGGCGCCAGCGGACGCAGCCGCCACGGCGCAAGCGACGCGAGGATGACCACATCGCGGGCATCGACCACCATCACCTTGCCCGGGATCTGGACCCAGTTGCGTTCCACCGCGTCGAGGTTGACCTTGACCGTGGCCACGCCGCGCTGCGCGCCGCCTTGCTGCAGCGCGTAGGCGAGGTAATAGCCGGGCCGGCCGGAGGTAAACCCTACGCCGTAGAAGCGGCCCCGGCCGTGCTCGAGTGCATCGCGCATATACGGCCGGAACGAGAGATCCGCGCCCACCGGGGTGCCCGGCTGGTCCCAGTCGGCCGCCGCCAGGGTCAGGCCGGAGCGCTGGGTGACGTACAGGTTGTCCGCGCCGGCGGTTGCGGTGATGCCGTGCAGGTAACGGCTGACCTGCTGCTTGAGCGCCACGTCATCGGGCCGGCTGAGCAACGCGAAGACATCCGTGGTGGATTCGAGCAACGATGGCAGGTAGTCGAACCGGGACAGCTCGCCGTCAAGCCGCGCGGACACGACATCGAGGCGATGCTGGGCGGCAACCCGCAGCTGATCGAGTCCGGCGCGCAACGCCATGACATAGGCTAGCCACGTGGCCAGCGCGATCGCTACCAATGCCATACCGCACCAGATCCCCATGCGCATACGGCCGAGATTCATGTCGCGAGCCCTTTCTCCGCGGTCCTCAAGGATGCAGGACTTGTCGTCCGGATACCAGTGATAGAAGCGAGACCTGTGCTCGTCCAGGCACAGGTCAGGTGAATGCAGTGTACTCCCGGAGCACGGTTGCGCGAAGCCCGCGCAGCCGTCGGCGGGGCCTTGCGTTGTGTCGCGCCGCAGCATGTTCCAAGGCCAGCTAGGCATAGCGGAGTTCGCCGGTCTTGCCACGGAATACCCGGTACGAAAACACCGTGTAGCCGGCAATGGCCGGCACCGAGATGCACACGCCCACCAGGATCACCTTCAAGGCCTCCGGGCTGCTGGCGGCCTGCCAGATCGTCAGGCGGTGGATCACGACAAACGGAAAGATGCTATAGGCCAGCCCGAGGAAGCTGAGCACAAAGACCCCGATCAGCAGCACGAAGGGCAGCCAGCTCACCGGCCCACGCACCACGCGGGTGTTCAGCAGCATGCGCACGGCCACGAGCGCGACGCCGGTCACCAGCGGGATGGAGACGAGGGCGACAATCTGCGGCAGCACGAACCAGCGCTCGCGCACCGCCGGGCTGATCCAAGGTGTGGCAATCGAGATCAATGCCAGCCCGCAGACCATCGGCGCCCACGCGATCCTGGCCCAGTGCACCGCGCGCTGCTGGAGTTCGCCCTCGGTTTTCATGACGAGCCAGCACGCGCCGAGCAGCACGTAGGCCATCGGCAACGCCACGGCGATGGCCGCAGCGAACAGGGGATAGTTCCAACCGGTACCGAAGCCACTGATGTAACGTCCCAGCATCCAGCCTTGCGAGACCGACGCGATCGTCGAGCCGGCGAAGAAGAGGCGGTCCCACATCGGCTTGTGCGCGCTCTTTACCTTCACCCGGAAGTCGAACGCCACGCCGCGCAGGATCAGCCCCACCAGCATCAGCGTGACAGGCAGGTAGAGCTCGGTCAATATGAATCCGTGCGCCTTAGGGAAAGCCACGAGGAGGATGCCGATGCCGAGCACCAGCCAGGTTTCGTTGGCATCCCAGAACGGACCGATCGACGCCACCATGACGTCTTTCTCGGCCGGGGCCGCCCGGTGCATCAGCATGCCGACGCCCAGGTCATAGCCATCGCTGATCACGTAGACCAGCATGGCCACGCCCATCAGCGCCATGAAGATCACGGGCAGGGCATCGTCAAAACGCATCCAGGTCATGGTTGGCTCCCGGCAGGCAAGGGGCGCGCGGCGATCGTGCCGGACGCCGGCGTGGGTTGTCCGGCGTGATCGGCCCCGAGCGGGGCTTCCGGTTTCTCCGCCAGGTACTTGAGCACGCTGGCATAGGCGACGATCAGCGCGAGGTACACCGTCGCAAACAGCGTCAGTGTCAGGGCGATATGGGGCGCCGGCACGTTGGAGGCAACGTCGGCGGTGCGTACCAGGCCGTAGACGATAAAAGGCTGGCGTCCGATCTCGGTGACGTACCAGCCGGCCACCGTGGCAATCCAGCCGGAGAAGGTCATGCCTGCGAATCCCCACAGCAGCGCGCGCGGCAGCCGCTGCGGCTGCCAGCCGGCGCGGCGGTACCACCACCAGCCCAGCCAGCTGGCCGCCAGCATCAGCACCCCCATGCCCACCATCACGCGAAACGCGAAGAACAGCGGGAGGACGGGCGGATGCGCGTCGCCGAACGTGTTCAGCCCGCGGATCTCGCCGTCAGCGCGGTGCGTCAGGATCAGGCTGGCGAGATGCGGGATGCCGATCGCCGCGCGGTTGGTGCGGGCGCGGGCATCGGGAATGGCGAAAAGCAGCAAGGGCGCGCCGCGCTCTGTCTCCCACACGCCCTCCATGGCCGCGATCTTCTGGGGCTGGTGCTCAAGCGTGTTGAGCCCGTGCATGTCGCCGACCGCGATCTGCAGGGGGATCGCGACAGCGGCGAGGGTCAGCCCGACCCGCAGCACCTTGGGCGCGGACAGCTGTCCGGTGCCCTTGAGCAACTGCCACGCGCTCAGCCCCGCGAGCAGGAAGGCGCAGGTCAGCGCCGAGGCCAGCAGCATGTGGCAGAAGCGGTAGGGGAAGGAGGGGTTGAAGATGATGGCGAGCCAGCTGTGCACATGGAACTCGCCATGGATGATCTCGTAGCCCTGTGGCGTCTGCATCCAGGAGTTCAGCGCCAGGATCCAGAAGGCGCTGAGCGTGGTGCCGAAGGCGACGAAGAAGGTCGACATCAGGTGTATCCGCTCGCCCACCTTGCCGTGGCCGAACAGCATCACGCCAAGAAAGCCGGCTTCGAGAAAGAACGCGGTCAGTACTTCATAGGCGAGCAGGGGCCCGGCAATATTGCCGACCGTTTCCATGAAGCCAGGCCAGTTGGTGCCGAACTGGAAGCTCATGGTGATGCCGCTGACCACGCCAAGCGCGAACGTCAGCGCGAACACCTTGGTCCAGAACCGGTAAGCATTCAGCCAGGCATGGCGCAGCGGTGGCGTGTCCGCCTTCAGATAGCGCCAGCGGAAGAACAGCAGCAACCATCCCAGGGCGATGCTGATGGTCGGGAACAAGATATGGAAGGTGATGTTGGCAGCAAACTGCATGCGCGCCAGCAGGATGGGATCCATCTGTCCGGGCTCCTCCGTGGGTTGTGGATGGGACGCCGCGCGTGCGGCGTCCCGGTTGCTGCATGGCGGCGTGGCTACCGCGAGGTCAGCGCTTGCCTTCGCCGTTCAGGCCGTTCGACATGCCGATCAGCACGCCGCTGACCAGCGTGGCGTAGTGCTCGAGCCAGGCTTCGGTGCTGCTTTGCGCAAAGGCCCGTCCCTCGCGCGCGAGCTCGCGCGCCTGGGTGGTCAGTTGCTCGACCACTGCCGTGGCGCTGGCGCCGGTCGCCGTGCCTTTGAGCTTCATGCCCTCCAGCACCGACGACCACGGCCCCTGAACTGACTGTGGCAACTCACCGATGGATTTGGCCACCGTGCCCAACAGCGCGTCCTCCATCTTCTCGATGTCGGCCACGGCCTTCTTGAGGTGGGTCTCGCGCAATTGCGCGCCCTGGTCGACGATCTGCTGCAACGCCCGGCGATTGGCTTCCACCGCCTGCACCAGCGCGGCGTCCATGCCCTGCGCGACCTGGGACAACATCGGCTCCAGCCCCGGCCCGGCGAGCCCGCTGCCGGTCACCCCGGCGGAGGCCGCCTGGGTGACCATCTTCAGCGTGTCCTTGATGCTCTTCAGGGTCAGCTCCCGGCCTTGCAACGCCTTGAGGGTCGCTTGCTGGACCGCCTGTTGCAGGGATTCGCCTTGCTTTTGCGACGATTGCGCGAACTGCTTGATCAGCGCGTCGTGATCGATGCCCATGGATTTCATATGGTCTCCGGTTGCTGCCTTGCCTTGCTGTTGTCTTGCCAGATGGCCGTCATCGCTGCGCCCGCGTCACTGCATGTGCTGGCCGCCGTTGATGGCGATGTTGGCGCCGGTCAGGAAGGCGGCTTCTTCCGAGGCCAGGTAGATGATCAGGCCCGCCACTTCCTCCGGCTTGCCCAGGCGGCCTACCGGGATCTGCGGGAGAATCTTGGTATTCAGGATCTCCTCGGGAATGGCAGTGACCATCTTGGTCCCGATGTAGCCGGGCGAGATAGTGTTGACCGTCACGCCTTTCCTGGCGACCTCCAGGGCCAGTGCCTTGGTAAAGCCGTGCACGCCGGCCTTGGCGGCCGAATAGTTGGTCTGGCCGAACGCGCCCTTGGAGCCGTTGACCGACGACACGTTGATCACGCGGCCCCAGCCGCGCTCGACCATGCCGTCCGCGACCTGCTTGGTCATGTTGAACAGGCTGTCCAGGTTGGTGCGCAGCACCATGTCCCAGTTCACCTTGTCCATCTTCTTGAACGTCATGTCGCGCGTGATGCCGGCGTTGTTGACCAGCACATCGACCGGGCCGGCGACTTCCGTCACTGCCGCCACTGCCTTGGCGCACGAATCGATGTCCGCCACATCGCAGGGCACGGCGAGGATGTCGTAGCCGCGTGCCTTCATCTGCTGAACCCATTCGCCATGGGTGGTGTTGCCGGGCGAATAGGTGACCGCCACCCGGTAGCCGGCATCGGCCATCTTGGTGGAAATGGTTTCGCCCAGGCCGCCCATGCCGCCCGTGACCAGTACTACGCGTTGCTTGCTCATGGTTGTTTTCTCCTTGTGGAATGTATGTTGTCTTAGCGATAGATTGGCGCTCGATTAGCGCTCGACGGCCAGCGCCACGCCCATGCCGCCGCCGATGCACAGCGACGCCAGGCCGCGCCTGGCATCGCGCCGCGCCATTTCATGGAGCAGGGTGACCAGGATGCGGCAGCCGGACGCGCCGATGGGATGGCCGATGGCAATGGCGCCGCCATTGACGTTGATCTTGCTGGCGTCCCAGTCCATTTCCTGGTTGACCGCGCACGCCTGGGCGGCGAAGGCCTCGTTGATCTCCATCAGGTCCAGGTCGTTGATGCTCCAGCCCGCCTTGTGCAGGCAACGCTGCGAGGCCGGGACCGGGCCCATGCCCATGATCGTGGGGTCAAGCCCGGCGCTGGCATAGGAGGCGATGCGGGCCAGCGGCGTCAGCCCCAGCTCGCGCGCCTTGCTGGCCGACATCATCAGTACCGCCGCCGCGCCGTCGTTCAGGCCAGAGGCATTGCCTGCGGTGACGGAGCCGGCCTTGTCGAACGCCGGCCGCAGGCCCGCCAGGGCATCGGCCGTGGTGCCGTGCTTGATGAACTCGTCGGTATCGAACACCACCGTGCCCTTCTTCGAGACGATCGAGACCGGCACGATCTCGTCCTTGAAACGGCCGGCTTTCTGTGCCAGCTCGGCCTTCTGTTGCGACGCGGCCGCGAACGCGTCCTGCTGTTCGCGCGAGATGTTGTAGGCCTTGGCCACGTTCTCGGCGGTGGTGCCCATGTGGTACTGGTTGAAGGCGTCCCACAGGCCGTCGACGATCATGGTGTCGGTCAGCTTCCAGTCGCCCATGCGCTGGCCGTCCCGCGAGCCTGCCAGCACGTGCGGTGACGCGCTCATGTTCTCCTGGCCGCCGGCGATGACGATATCGGCGTCGCCGCACTTGATGGCCTGGGCCGCCAGGTGCACGGCCTTCAGGCCGGAGCCGCAGACCTTGCCGATGGTCATGGCGGGCACGGTGTTGGGCAAGCCGGCCTTGATGGCGGCCTGGCGCGCGGGGTTCTGCCCGCTGCCAGCGGTCAGCACCTGGCCCAGCAGCACTTCGTCGACCATCTCGGGTTTCAGGCCGCTGCGTTCGAGCAAGGCCTTGATGACCGTGGCGCCCAGCTCAGGGGCCGGCACCTTGGCGAGCGATCCGCCGAACTTGCCCACGGCGGTTCTGGCTGCGGCGACGATGACAACATCTTCCATGTGACTCTCCTGGGTGAATCTTGGGGGTAGGGTGGATAGCGAATTGACGGGGCGGCTGGCTGGTTGGTAGCTAGCTGGCCTTCGCCTTGACGTAACGCCCGGGTGCGGGCTCGATCACGGGGTAAGCGGCGTGGCCGGGCGACCGGCGCGCAGCGGTGCGCGCGCCGGCGTGCTGCGCCAGCCAGCGGGTCCAGGCCGGCCACCAGCTGCCTTCGGCGCGCTCGGCGCCGTCGAGCCAGCGTTGCGGATCGCTCTGGAGCGGCCCGGTCCAGTGATGGCGCTTGCCTTTGGCCGGCGGGTTGATCACGCCGGCGATATGGCCGCTGGCGCCCAGCACAAAGGTCGTGGGCCCGCCCAGCAGGCGCGTGGTGGCATAGGCGCTGCCCCACGGCACGATATGGTCGTCATGCGAGGCATAGAGAAAGGCTGGCACCTGGACCTGGGCAAAGTCCACCGGCTCGCCGCACTGCACCGTGCCGCCGGGCACCCGCATACGGTTCTCCAGGTAGGCGTTGCGCAGGTACCAGCAATACATCGGCCCGGGCAGGTTGGTGTCGTCGCAGTTCCAGGACAGCAGGTCGAACGCGGGCGGCGCGCTCCCCTTCAGGTAGCTGTTGACGGCATAGGGCCAGATCAGGTCGTTGGCGCGCAGCGCCGCGAACACATGGGCCAGCTCGCGGCCGCGCAGCAGCCCGCCGCGGCCGATCGCGGCCTCGTGCATGGCGACCATGGCTTCGTTGACCAGTAGCCCGATCTCGCCCGTGTCGTGGAAATCCAGCATCGTGGTGAGCAGCGTGACGCTGGCAACCTTGTCCTCGGCGCGCGCGGCGGCCACGGCCAGCGCGCAGGCCAGCAGCGTGCCGCCCACGCAGAAGCCCAGCGTGTTGACGCGGTCGGCGCCCGTGATGTCCTGCGCCACGTCGATGGCGCGCAGCACGCCTTGCTCGAGATAGTCGTCCCAGGTCAGGTGCGCCTGCGCCTGCGCCACGTTGCGCCAGGACACCAGGAAGACCGTATGTCCTTGCGCCACCGCATGGGCGACGAAGGAGTTCTCGGGCTGCAGGTCGAGGATGTAGAACTTGTTGATGCAGGGTGGCACGATCAGCAGGGGGCGCTGATGGACCTTGCCCGCGCCCGGTGCGTACTGGATGAGCTGCATCAGCTCGTTCTCATGCACCACGGCGCCCGGCGTGGTGGCCACGTTGCGGCCAACCTCGAAGCGCTGCTCATCGGTCATGGACACGCGCCCCTTGGCCAGGTCCTGCAGGAACAGGCGCATGCCTTCCACCAGGCTGGCGCCGCCGGAGTCCACGGCTAGTTGCAGCGCCTCGGGGTTGGTGGCCAGGCAGTTGGCCGGGCTGAGCGCATCCAGCACCTGGCGCAGCGCAAACTGCCACTGGCCTTTGGTCTGCGCATCGGCCGGCGCTTGCTCGATCGCGCCTTGCAGCAGCGTGGCGTAGCTCTGGTAGTGGCGCACCGCCAGCGCGAAGCGCGGGTCATCGCGCCAGGCCTGTGCGGCAAAGCGCCGGTCCGCGGTGCCGGCAGGCTCGCTCGCCGGCCAGAGCGCGCTCATTTGCCTGAGGGCCTGTTCCGGCCAGGCGGCGAGCGCGCGCGCTGCCGCCAGCATGGAGACCGGCGCGGGCGTGCCGTCGGCATCCTGCGGTGCCTGGCCGGGAGCGGCGCCGAACGCGCGCAGCATGGTCTGTTGCGCGCTGAAGAGCTCGGCAATCCAGCGGGAGGGGTCGGGCGTGGGCGTGGTCATGGGGTCCGGATTTGTGCGGTTGCTTGTGCGTGTGCGTGTGTGTTTGCAGGACAGCGGCACCGGGTTCAGTGCAGCTTCACATGTGGCTCGGTGCGCCGGACGATGGAGCGCGCCAGCGTGTCCAGCGCCACCTTGGCAAAGCCGTGCAAGGCCAGTTCGTGCATCTTGTAGAGCGACAGGTACATCATCCGGGCGAACAGTCCCTCCATCATCAGGCTGCCGCCGATCAGGCCGCCCATCATGTTGCCCACGGTGCTGAACTCGCCCAGCGACACCAGCGAGCCGAAGTCGCGGTAGCGGTAGTCGGCCAGCGGCTTGCCCGCCATGCGGGCGCGGACCTGCCTGACCATGTGCGAGGCCTGCTGGTGCGCGGCCTGGGCGCGCGGCGGCACGAACCCGCCCTTGCCCTGATTGGCCTCGGGCCACGCGCACGCCGCGCAATCGCCGATCGCGAAGATGTTCTCGTCGCGGCTGGCCTGCAGCGTGGGATGCACCACAAGCTGGTTGATGCGGTTGGTTTCAAGGCCCGCCAGGTCCTTGAGAAAGTCGGGTGCTTTCACGCCCGCCGCCCATACCACCAGTTCCGCCGGCAGCAGGCGGCCATCGCCCAGCAGCACGCCGCCGGGCAGCACCTCGGCCACCTTGGCGTCGGTAAGTACTTCCACGCCCAGCTTGCGCAGCAGGCCCTGCGTGGCGCTTGAGAGGCGCGGCGGCAGCGCCGGCAGCACGCGCGGCGCGGCTTCGATCAGCGTGACGCGGATGTCCTTGTCGGCGTCGACCCGGTCCAGGCCGAAGGCCACCACCTCGCGGGTGGTGCGGTGCAGCTCGGCCGCCAGTTCCACCCCGGTGGCGCCGGCGCCGATGATGGCAACGTGCAGCTGCTGGGCCAGCAGGGGCGCGGTCTGCGCATGCGCGCGGATGCAGGCATTGACCATGCGCGAGTGAAAGCGCAGCGCGTCCGCCGCGGACTCCAGCCGCATGGCGTGCTCGTAGACGCCAGGGGTGCCGAAGTCGTTGCTCTGGCTGCCCACCGCGATAATCAGCGTGTCATAGCCAAAGGTGCGCGGCGGCGTGATCTGCGTGCCTTCGTCATCCACATAGGGCGCCACCAGCACCTCCTGGCGCTCCCGGTCCAGTCCCACCATCTCGCCGACGCGGTAGCGGAAGTGGTGCCAGTGCGATTGCGCGAGATAGCCCACTTCATGGGCGCTCATGTCCATGCTGCCGGCGGCGATCTCGTGCAGCTTGGGCTTCCACACGTGGGTGCGGGTTTTCTCGATCAGGGTGACTTCGGCTTGCCGGCGCCGGCCAAGGGTGTTGCCCAGCCGGGTGGCCAGCTCAAGCCCGCCAGCGCCGCCGCCGACGATGACGATGCGGTGCGGTGCCTTGACGCTGGCGTCGGGACGATAGGTGGAAGGTTTCATCGCGGCCTGCCGGTCACCGGGTCAGCGTGGTGCCGGAGGCCGGCATGCGCGCCACCATCGGATCGAGCACGGCCTCCGGCTCGTCGGCCTCGGCGTCCGATTCGTTGTCCAGCCGGCGGTGCATGCGCGCCACGTCCAGGTCGCCGGTCCATTTCGCTACCACCACCGTGGCCACGCCGTTGCCGATCAGGTTGGTCAGCGCGCGCGCCTCCGACATGAAGCGGTCGATGCCCAGGATCAGGGCCAGGCCCGCCACCGGCACATGGCCCACCGCCGACAGCGTGGCCGCCAGCACGATGAAGCCGCTGCCGGTGACCCCGGCCGCGCCCTTGGAGGTGAGCAGCAGCACGGCCAGCAACGTCAGCTGCTGCATCAGGCTCATGTCGGTATTGGTGGCCTGGGCGATAAACACAGCCGCCATGGTCAGGTAGATGGACGTGCCATCCAGGTTGAACGAGTAGCCGGTGGGAATCACCAGCCCCACGACGGACTTGCGCGCACCCAGGTTCTCCAGCTTGGCCATCATCCGCGGCAGCACCGATTCGGACGACGACGTGCCCAGCACGATCAGCAGTTCCTCCTTGATGTACTTGATGAACTTCCAGATCGAGAACCCATGCGCGCGCGCGATGCCGCCAAGCACGACAAAGATGAAGAACAGGCAGGTCGCGTAGAACGTTGCCATCAGCTGGCCAAGCTGCAGCAGCGAGCCCACGCCATATTTCCCGATGGTGAACGCCATGGCCCCGAACGCACCGATGGGGGCCACCTTCATGATGTAGCCGACGATGGTGAACAGCACATGCGAGAATTTCTCGATGAAGTCGAACACCAGCGTGCCGCGCCCGCCGAACTTGTGCAGCGCGAAACCAAACATCACGGCAAACAGCAGCACCTGCAGGATCTCACCCTTGGCGAAGGCGTCCACCACGGTATTGGGGATCACATGCAGCAGGAAATCCACCGTGCCCTGCATCTTGCCGGGCTCGGTATAGGCGGCGATGCTCTTGGTATCGAGCGTGCTCACGTCGACATTCATGCCCGCCCCGGGCTTGACGATGTTGATGATCACGAGACCCACCACCAGCGCAATGGCGCTCACCACCTCGAAGTACAGCAGCGCCAGCCCGCCGGTCTTGCCGACCTTCTTCATGTCCTCCATGCCGGCGATGCCGACCACGACCGTGCAGAAGATGATCGGCGCGATGATCATCTTGATCAGCTTGATGAAGCCATCGCCCAACGGCTTCATCGCCTCGCCGGCCTGCGGGTAGAAGTGGCCGAGGATCACACCGATGACGATCGCGGTGATGACCTGGAAGTACAGGGATCGGTACAACGGCTTGGGGTGATTGTCATTGTCCATGGGTGTCTCCTCTTTGGGGTTGCGTGGGCGCCGGCGTCGTCGCGGGTCAGGTCAGTCGATTGCCCAGGCAGAGGCGCGCTGCGCTGGCGTCGACCGTTGCCACGGCGCTCATGTTGACGATGCGGCGTACCGTCGATGAAGACGTCAGGATGTGCACCGGGCGCGCGGCGCCGAGCAGGATGCCGCCCACCGTGATGCCGCCGCCCGCGGCGATGCGCATCAGGTTGTAGGAGATGTTGGCGGCATCCACGTTGGGCATCACCAGCACGTTGGCTTCGGTGGGCAGGCAGGATTCGGGGAACTCGTGCTCCAGGATGGGCTTGGACAGCGCCGCATCGCCGCGCATCTCGCCTTCCACGGCCAGCGACGGCTCGCGCGCCTTCACCAGCGCCAGCGCCTCGCGCATCTTCACCGCGGCCGGCGCGGTGGAGCCGCCGAAGTTGGAGTGGGAGAGCAGGGCCACGCTAGGCGTGATGCCGAAACGCCTGACCGCCTCGGCCGCCAGCAACGTGATGTCGGCGATCTGCTGCGCCGTCGGGTCGAGGTTGACGTGGGTGTCGCAGATAAACAGCTGGCGGCCCGGCAGCATCAGCATCTGCATGACGGCGAGCGTCTCGCTGCCGGGCTTGAGGCCGATGGTGTCCCGCACATAGCCAAGGTGATCCTGGAAGCGGCCCACGGTGCCGCACAGCATGGCATCGGCCCGGCCCTGGCGCACCAGCATGGCGCCCAGCAGCGTACCGCGGCTGCGCACCTCCGCCTGTGCCAGCGCCCGCGACACGCCGTCGCGGCAACTCAGCTGGTAGTACGCCTCGGCCGCGTCGCTGTAGACGGCGGGGTCCAGTGGATCCACGCACTCGCAATCCACGCCGGGCTGCAGGCGCAGGCCGAACTGCGCGATGCGCTGGACGATCGCATTGGGGCGGCCCACCAGCAACGGGCGCGCGATGCCCTCATCGATCACCACCTGGGCGGCGCGCAGCACGCGCTCGTCCTCGCCTTCAGCGTAGATCACCCGCTTGGGCGCGCGTTTGGCGGCGGCAAACACCGGCCCCATGGCGCTGCGCGACTGGTAGACGAACTGGCCCAGGCGCTGGCGATACGCCTCCATGTCAGCGATCGGGCGCGTGGCCACGCCGCTGTCCATCGCGGCCTTGGCCACGGCGGGCGCCACCGCTTCGATCAGGCGCGGGTCGAACGGCTTGGGAATCAGGTATTCGGCGCCGAAGCGCAGGCCCACCGCGCCGTAGGCCTGGGCCACCACTTCGGGGATTTCCGCATGCGCCAGTTCGGCGATGGCGCGCACGGCGGCCAGCTTCATCTCCTCGTTGATGGTGGTGGCGCCAACGTCCAGCGCACCGCGGAAGATGAACGGAAAGCACAGGACGTTGTTGACCTGGTTCGGATAGTCCGAGCGCCCGGTGCCCAGGATGGCATCGGGACGTACCGCCAGCGCATCCTCCGGCGCGATCTCCGGCGTGGGGTTGGCCATGGCCAGGATGATCGGGTCGCGCGCCATCACCTTGACCATGTCCGGCTTGAGCACGCCGCCGGCCGACAGCCCCAGGAAGATGTCCGCGCCGCCGATGATGTCAGCCAGCGTGCGCGCGGACGTGTCCTGCGCATAGCGCGCCTTGTTCGGGTCCATTGCCTCCTTGCGGCCCTGATAGACCACGCCGTTGCTGTCGGAGACGAACACGTTGCCGGTCGGCAGGCCCAGGCTGACGATCAGGTCCAGGCAGGCCAGTGCCGCGGCGCCGGCGCCGGATGCGACCAGCTTGACCTCGGCGATATCCTTGTCAACGTGCTTGAGCGCATTCAGGATGGCCGCGGCGGCCACGATGGCCGTGCCGTGCTGGTCGTCATGAAAGACCGGGATCTTCATGCGCTCGCGCAACTTCTTCTCGATGTAGAAGCACTCGGGCGCCTTGATGTCTTCCAGGTTGATGCCGCCAAAGGTCGGCTCCATGCGGGCAATGGTGTCGATCAGCGCGTCCGGATCGTCTTCCGCCAGTTCGATGTCGAACACATCGATGCCCGCGAACTTCTTGAACAGGCAGCCCTTGCCCTCCATCACCGGCTTGCCCGCCAGCGGCCCGATATTGCCCAGGCCCAGCACCGCGGTGCCGTTGGTGATCACGGCGACCAGGTTGGCGCGCGACGTGAGGTTCATTGCCTCGGCCGGATCGCGCACGATTTCCATGCAGGCATCGGCCACGCCCGGCGAGTAGGCGAGGGCGAGGTCGCGCTGCGTGGCCATTGCCTTGGTCGGCGTCACGGAGATCTTGCCGGGCGTGGGGTAGCGGTGGTAGTCGAGTGCGGCTTCGCGAAGGTTTTCGGTCATGGTTGTCTCTGTGGCTCGGTCAGGGCGCCAGATCGGCGATACACGTTCTTGTGATCTCTTGGGCGTAGCGCACGGCGCAAATGCCGCGCCGTGCGCCTCTCGCTTATTTCTTCTTATTTCTTCTTCACAGGCGGCAAATCGGTGCAATGCCCTTCAAACACCTCGGCCGCCATCCCGATCGATTCGCCCAGCGTCGGGTGCGGGTGGATGGTCTTGCCGATATCGGCGGGCTCGCAGCCCATCTCCACGGCCAGGCAGATCTCGCTGATCAGGTCGCCGGCATGCGTGCCGACGATGCCGCCGCCGATCACGCGATGGGTGGCTTCGTCGACGAGCAGCTTGGTGAAGCCTTCGTCGCGGCCGTTGGCGATGGCCCGGCCCGAAGCGGCCCACGGGAACACGGCCTTGCCGAACTTGATGCCTTCGGCCTTGCACTGGTCTTCGGTCTTGCCGGCCCAGGCCACCTCGGGATCGGTGTAGGCAACGGACGGGATCTGCCGCGCGTCGAAGAAGGCGGGCTCGCCGTGCGCGGCCTCGGCGGCCACATGCGCTTCATGTACCGCTTTGTGCGCCAGCATTGGCTGGCCGATGATGTCGCCGATCGCATGGATATGCGCGATGTTGGTCCGCATCTGCTTGTCGACCTCGATGAAGCCGCGCTCGGTGACGGCCACGCCGGCTTTGTCCGCGCCGATGGACTTGCCGTTGGGGCTGCGGCCCACCGCCACCAGCACCGCGTCGTAGACCTGCGGCGCCGGCGCCTCCTTGCCCTCGAAGCTGACTTCGATGCCCGCCGCGGTGGCCTTGGCCCCCACCGTCTTGGTCTTGAGCATGACGTGGTCGAAGCGGTGCGCGTTCTTCTTCTCCCACACCTTGACCAGGTCGCGGTCCGCGCCCTGCATCAGGCCATCCAGCATCTCCACCACGTCGATGCGCGTGCCCAGCGTGGAGTAGACCGTGGCCATCTCCAGCCCGATGATGCCGCCGCCCACCACCAGCATGCGCTTGGGGATCGACCTGAGCAGCAGCGCGCCGGTGGAGTCGACCACGCGCTCGTCGTCGGGCATGAACGGCAGCTTCACCGCCTGGCTGCCCGCCGCGATGATGGCCTTGGCGAACTTGATCACGCGCTTGCCGCCGTCGGCCGCCACCACTTCCAGGTGATACGGGTCGAGGAAGCTGCCGACGCCGGTCACCACCTCGACCTTGCGTGCCTTGGCCATGCCGGCCAGGCCGCCGGTCAGCTTCTTGATGACGCTGTCCTTGAAGCCGCGCAGCTTGTCCAGGTCGATCTCGGGCGCGCCGTAGCGGATGCCGTGGTCCGGCAGGGTCGCCACTTCGTCCATGACCGATGCGGTGTGCAGCAGCGCCTTCGAGGGGATGCAGCCCACGTTGAGGCAGACACCGCCAAGCGTGTCGTAGCGCTCCACCAGGACAGTCTTCATGCCCAGGTCGGCGCTGCGGAACGCGGCGGAATAGCCCCCGGGGCCGGCGCCCAGCACCAGCATTTCGCATTCCTGGTCCACCTTGCCGGTGTAGCTGGCAGCGTTGGGAACGGGCGCGGCGGCTGGCGCTGGCTTGGGCGGTGCCGATGGGGCCGATGGGGCCGCAGGCGCTGGCGCGGCGGGCGCGGCAACGGTTGCAGCGCCCGCGGCGGCCTCCACCACCAGGATCACCGATCCCTCGCTCACCTTATCGTTGACCTTGACGGTGATCTCCTTGACTACGCCGGCGTGGGTGGAAGGGATCTCCATCGAGGCCTTGTCGGACTCGACCGCGATCAGGCTGGTATCCACGGCGATGGTCTCGCCGGGCTTGACCATGACCTCGATCACCGTGACATCCTTGAAATCGCCGATATCCGGCACTTTGACTTCGACACGTTGGGTCATTGCAGCGCGCCCCTCAGAACAGCACACGCCGCAGATCGGCGAGCAGGTTGGCAAAATGGACATTGAAGCGGGCAGCCGCGGCGCCGTCGATGACACGGTGGTCCCATGACAAGGACAGCGGCAGCGTGAGGCGCGAAGCCCAGTTCTTGCCGTCGCTGGAGTGCTGCTTCCAGAAGCTCTTGCATACGCCCATGATCGCGACTTCGGGCGCGTTGATGATGGGGGTGAAGTTGATGCCGCCGATGCCGCCGAGCGAGCTGATGGTGAAGGTGCCGCCCGACATCTGGTCGGGCTTGAGCTTGCCCTCGCGCGCCAGCTTGGCCAGCTCGCCCATCTCCCGCGCGATATCGGGGATGCTCTTCTTGTCGACGTCGCGGATTACCGGCACCATCAGGCCGTTGGGCGTGTCGGCCGCAAAGCCGATGTGGTAGTACTGCTTGAGCACCAGGGTGTCGCCGTCCAGGCTCGCGTTGAACTCGGGGAATGCCTTGAGCGTGGCCACGGCCGCCTTCATCATGAAGGGCAGCATGCTGATCTTGACGCCGCTCTTCTCCAGCTCCTTGTTCATCTGCACGCGGAATTGCTCGAGGTCGGTGATATCGGCTTCGTCGTGCGTGGTGACGTGCGGGATCACCACCCAGTTGCGGTGCAGGTTGGCGCCCGAGATCTTCTTGATGCGGCTCAGTTCCTTGCGCTCGACCGGGCCGAACTTGGCGAAGTCGACCTTGGGCCACGGCAGCAGGTCCAGGCCGGCGCCGCCACCCGCGGGCGCGGCGGCGGGCCTGGCGGCAGGCGCCACGGCGCCGCCCGGGCGGGCGAACGCCTCTACGTCGGCGCGCAGGATGCGGCCATGCTCGCCGCTGCCGCGCACCTTGCCCAGGTCCACGCCGGTCTCCCGGGCGAGCTTGCGCACCGCCGGGCTGGCGTAGGCAAGGGCAAAAGCGGTTTCGTCGACGCCACCGGATGCGGCGGTGGCAGCGGCGGGGGCAGGGGCGGCAAGCGCGGCTGCCACGGCGGGCGCGGCGCCCGGCGCCGTCGCCGCTGTCGTCGCTGTCGCCGCCGGCGCATCGCCGGTGGCCAGCGCCATGATGATGCTGCCTTCGCTGACGGTGTCGCCCACCTTGACGCGGATCTCCCGCACCACGCCGCCCAGCGGCGCCGGCACGTCCATGGTGGCCTTGTCGGACTCCAGCGACAGCAGCGCGTCCTCCGCCTTCACGGTATCGCCGACCTTGACGAAGATCTCGATCACCGGGATGTCCTTGAAGTCGCCGATGTCGGGAATGCGCACTTCGGCCAGCCCGGCGGGCGCGCTGACCGGCGAGGGCGGCGCGCTCACGCTGGGCTTGGTGGCTTGCGCCGGCGCGGCGGCGGCAGTGCCGGCCCCATTGCCCTCGAACTGCATCAGCACGCTGCCTTCGCTGACGGCATCGCCCAGCTTGACGTGGATCTGCTTGACCACGCCGCCGTGCGGCGCGGGCACTTCCATGGTGGCCTTGTCCGACTCCAGCGAGACGAGCGGGTCCTCGGCCTTGACCAGGTCTCCCACCTTGACGAATAGCTCGATCACCGGCACGTCCTTGAAGTCCCCGATGTCGGGCACCTTGATTTCAATGGCTTGGTTCATTGTCTTTATTCCTTCGCCTGTCAGACCGTCCACGGCGCTGCGCGCTCGCTATCCACCCCATATCTGGCAATGGCCTCGGCCACCACCGCGGGCTTGATCGCGCCGTCATCGCACAGCGCCTTGAGCGCGGCCACGGCCACGTGGTAGCGGTCCACCTCGAAGAAGCTGCGCAGCTTGGCGCGGTAGTCGCTGCGGCCAAAGCCATCGGTGCCGAGCACCACGTAGCGGCGCCCGGCGGCGTGCACGTATTCGCGCACCTGGTCGGCGTAGTTGCGCATGTAGTCGGTGGAGGCGATCACCGGGCCGTCATGGCCTGCCAGGCTCGCCTCGACCCAGCTCTTGCGGCGCGGCTCGGTGGGGTGCAGCAGGTTCCAGCGCTGCGCGGCCATGCCGTCGCGGCGCAGCTCGTTGTAGCTGGGGGCGCTCCAGATGTCGGCGGTGACGTTGAAGTCCGCCTTCAGCAGCTCGGCCGCCGCAATCACCTCGCGCAGGATGGTGCCGCTGCCCATCAGCTGCACGCGCAGCCCGCCCTTGCCGGCCTTGCCGCCGTCCTTGAGCAGGTACAGGCCCTTGAGAATGCCTTCCTCGGTGCTGGCGCCGGCGCCCGCTTCGGCCAGCCCCGGGTGCGTGTAGTTCTCGTTCATCAGGGTGATGTAGTAGTACACATCCTCCTGCTGCTCGTACATGCGGCGCATGCCCTCGCGCACGATGGTCACCACTTCATAGGCGAAGGTGGGGTCGTAGGAGACACAGTTCGGGATGGTGCCGGCGATGATGTGGCTATGGCCGTCCTCGTGCTGCAAGCCTTCCCCGTTGAGCGTCGTGCGCCCGGCGGTGCCGCCCAGCAAGAAGCCGCGCGCGCGGATATCGCCCGCCAGCCACGCCAGGTCGCCCACCCGCTGCAGCCCGAACATCGAGTAGTAGATGTAGAACGGGATCATCGGCACGTTGCTCGTGCTGTACGAGGTCGCGGCCACGATCCAGCTGGACATCGCGCCGCCCTCGTTGATCCCTTCCTGCAGCACCTGGCCGTCCTTGGACTCGCGGTAGTACATCAGCTGGTCGGCATCCTGCGGCTTGTAGAGCTGGCCGACCGACGAATAGATGCCCAGCTGGCGGAACATGCCTTCCATGCCGAAGGTGCGCGATTCGTCAGGCACGATGGGCACCACGTGCTTGCCAATGGCCTTGTCCCTGACCAGCGTGCCCAACATCTGCACGAAGGCCATGGTGGTGGAGATCTCGCGCTCGCCGGTGCTGTCCAGCAGGCGCTGGAAGTTGGACAGCGGCGGGATCTCCAGCGAGGTCGACTTGCTGCGGCGTGCCGGCAGGTAGCCGCCCAGCGCCGCGCGCCGGGCGCGCAGGTACTGCATCTCCGAGCTGTCCTCGGCCGGCTTGATAAAGGGCACGTCGGCCAGTTGCTCGTCGCTGACCGGAATCTGGAAGCGGTCGCGGAAGCCGCGCAGGGCGTCCTGCGTCATCTTCTTGGCCTGGTGGGCGATCATCTGGCCTTCGCCGGATTCGCCCATGCCATAGCCCTTGACCGTCTTGGCCAGGATCAGCGTCGGCTCGCCGGTGTGCTTCACGGCCGCCGCGTAGGCGGCAAACACCTTCTCGGGATCGTGGCCGCCGCGCGTGAGGCCCCAGATTTCCTCATCGCTCATGTCGGCGACCAATGCCTTGAGTTCCTCGTATTTGCCAAAGAAGTGCTCGCGCACATAAGCGCCGCTCTTGCTCTTGAAATCCTGGTACTCGCCGTCGACGCATTCCTCCATGCGCTTTAGCAGCAGGCCGCTCTTGTCCTTGGCCAGCAGCTTGTCCCAGCCGCCGCCCCAGACCACCTTGATCACGTTCCAGCCGGCGCCGCGGAAGACCGATTCGAGCTCCTGGATGATCTTGCCGTTGCCCCGCACCGGGCCGTCCAGCCGCTGCAGGTTGCAGTTGATGACGAAGATCAGGTTGTCCAGCCGCTCGCGGCCGGCCAGCGAGATCGCGCCCAGCGATTCGGGCTCGTCCATCTCGCCGTCGCCCATGAAGGCCCAGACCTTGCGCGCCGCCGTGTCCGCCAGGCCACGGCCTTGCAGGTACTTGAGGAAGCGCGCCTGGTAGATCGACATCAGCGGCCCCAGGCCCATCGACACGGTGGGGAACTGCCAGAAATCCGGCATCAGCCAGGGGTGCGGGTAGGAGGACAGCCCGGTGCCCCCGGTCTCTTGCCGGTAGCCCAGCAACTGCTGCTCGGTGAGCCGCCCTTCGACAAAGGCGCGGGCATAGATGCCGGGCGCGCTGTGGCCCTGGATGTAGAGCAGGTCGCCGCCGTGGGTGTCGGTGGGCGCATGCCAGAAGTGGCCAAAGCCGATGTCGTAGAGCGTGGCGGCCGACTGGAAGCTGGCGATGTGGCCACCCAGCTCCGACGATTCCTTGTTGGCGCGCAGGATGATCGCCATGGCGTTCCAGCGGATGATCGAGCGCAGGCGATGCTCGATGGCGCGGTCGCCGGTCGATTGCGCTTCGTCCTTGGGGGCGATGGTGTTGCGGTAGCCCGTGGTCAGGGAGCGCGGCACATAGAGGCCATCGCGCCGCGCCTCGTCCACCAGCGTATTGACCAGCTGGTTAGCGCGCTCGGCTCCGCGATGTTGCGTCACCGCTTGCAAGGACTCCAGCCATTCCGCGGTCTCGATAGGATCGAGATCGCCCGCTTCTCGTGCGCTCATAGTGTCTCCACGTGTTCTGTTTTGGTTGTGTCGGGTGCTGCAGTGGCAGATCTGTTCAGCAAGAGACATGCCACTGCAAACGCAGTCATGCGGGTTGTGCAAGTCATTGATTGGAAAGGAAACCCGCCCTGGCCGGCCGGCTGCCCGGTCGGGAATCCATATTCAGGCGGGGTCATCGTTATGAGTTTTCATGCGAGGCCGTCAGGGAATACCCGCGCCTAGCCGGCCCGGGGTTGTTGCGACGGCGCTTGCGCAATGTCCTCGGACTCCAGGGCAGCCACGGTATCGGGGTCCTGCGTGGCGCCAAGCTCGCCTTCCCATTTGGCAACGACGGCCGTGGCGATGCTGTTGCCGATGACGTTGGTGGCGGTGCGGCCCATGTCGAGGAACTGGTCGATGCCCAGGATCAGCAGCAGGCCAGCTTCCGGCAGGTTGAACATCGGCAGGGTTGCCGCCACTACCACGATGGAGGCACGGGGCACGCCGGCGATGCCTTTGCTGGTGACCATCAGCACCAGCAGCATGGTGATCTGCTGGGTCAGGCTCATCTCGATGTTGTAGGCCTGGGCGATGAACAGCGCGGCAAATGCCTGGTACATCATCGAGCCGTCGAGGTTGAACGAGTAGCCCAGCGGCAGCACGAAGCCGGTCACCTTGTTGGGCACCCCGAACTTCTCCATCTGCTCCATGGTCTTGGGGTAGGCCGCCTCGCTGCTGGCGGTGGAGAACGCCAGGATCGTCGGCTCGCGGATCAGCTTGAGCAGCGTAAACACCCGCCCACCCAGGAACAGGTAGCCCGCCGCGGTCAGCACCAGCCACAGCACCAGCAAGCCCAGGTAGAAGCCGCCGATGAACTTGCCGTAGGTAAACAGCACGCCAATGCCCTGCACCGTGATGGCGGCGGCTACGGCGGCAAACACGCCGAGCGGCGCGAAGCGCATCACAAAGTCGGTGACGCGCAGCATGATCGCCACCAGTTCCTCGATCGACGCCACCAGGTGATGGCCCACCTTGCCCTTGAACGACGCAATGGCAAAGCCAAAGAACAGCGAGAACACCAGGATCTGCAGGATCTCGTTCTGCGCCATCGCCTCGAACACGCTCTTGGGGAAGACGTGCGTGATGAAGTCCTTCAGGTTCAGCGTGGAGGTCTTGAGGTTGGTGGCCGTGCCGATTTCGGGCAGTGGCAGGTTCAGTGCATGCCCGGGCTGCAGCAGGTCCACGAAGAACATGCCGAGCAGCAGCGATATCAGCGACGCGGTGATGAACCAGCCGAGCGCCTTGATGCCGATGCGGCCCACGGCGCTGGCGTCTTTCATGCCCGCGATGCCCGCCACCAGCGTGCCGAACACCAGCGGCGCGATGATCATCTTGATCAGCCGCAGGAAGACGTCAGTGACAATGGAGAAGTAGCCGGCGATCTCCTTGGCCATTGCCGCATCGGGCACGAAGCGGTTGCAGAGGTAGCCGGTGACGATGCCCAGGACCATGGCGATCATGATCCGGGTTGTGAGCTTGTTTGCCTTCATGATGCGTTGTCTCCAGGGGTTGCGGCCAGATCCTGGTCTGACCGTCGGTATCGGGGCAGGGCGGGGCCGGTGGCGCCGTGCCTGGCGCCGGACGCGCCTTGCCCCCCGGATCAGCGTGCGCGGGGCGCCAAGCTCAGCGGGGTTGGCTGCGTCAGCACTTCCGGGCGCAGGATCTGGTCCAGTTCCTCCCGGGTCAGCAAGCCCTTTTGCAGCACGATCTCGTACACGCTGCCGCCGGTGGCATGAGCCTCCTGCGCCACGGCGGTGGCGTTGGCATAGCCGATGTACGGGTTCAGGGCCGTCACGATGCCGATGGAGTTCTCGACCGTGGCCCGCAGGCGCTCTTCGTTGGCGGTGATGCCGTTGACGCAGCGCTCGGCCAGCGTCAGGCAGCCGTTGCGCAGATGGCTCACGCTCTTGAACAGGCTGTGCGCGATGATCGGCTCGAAGGCATTGAGTTGCAGCTGGCCGGCTTCGGCCGCGAAGCTGACCGTGATGTCGTTGCCGATGACCTCGAACGCGATCTGGTTGACCACCTCCGGGATGACGGGATTCACCTTGCCGGGCATGATGCTGGACCCTGCCTGCATGGCCGGCAGGTTGATCTCGCCCAGCCCGGCGCGCGGGCCGCTGGACAGCAGCCGCAGGTCGTTGCAGGTCTTGGAGAGCTTGACCGCCACGCGCTTGAGCACGCCGGAGAGCTGCACAAAGGCGCCGCAATCCTGCGTGGCCTCGATCAGGTTCGGCGCGGTCATCAGCGGAATGCCGGTGATCTCCTTGAGCCGCTTGAGGATCAGCGGCGCGTAGTCCGGGTGCGCGGTGATGCCGGTGCCGATGGCGGTGGCGCCCATGTTGATCTCGCAGATCAGCAGGGCGGCCTCGCGCAGCCGCTCCTCGTCCTCGCCGAGCATCACGGCGTAGGTGCTGAACTCCTGGCCCAGCGTCATGGGCACGGCGTCCTGCAACTGGGTGCGGCCCATCTTCAGGACATGCCTGAACTCTTCGGCCTTGCGCTCGAAGGCGCGCCGCAGCACGCCCATGGCATCCACCAGGCCCAGGATGCCGAACCAGGTGGCGATCTTGAGGGCGGACGGGTAGACGTCGTTGGTGCTCTGGCCAATGTTGACCTGCTCGTTCGGGTGCAGGTACTGGTACTCGCCCTTGTTGTGCCCCATCAGTTCGAGCGCGCGGTTGGCGATGACCTCGTTGGCGTTCATGTTGGTCGAGGTGCCGGCGCCGCCCTGGATCACGTCGACGACAAACTGATCGTGCAGCTTGCCGCCAAGCAGTTCCGCGCAGGCGGCGACGATGGCGTCGCAGCGGGGCTCGTCGAGCAGGCCCAGTTCGTGGTTGGCCAGCGCGGCTGCCTGCTTGATGTACGCCAGGGCCCTGATGAGCTCAGGGTAGATGGAGATGGGGGTGCCGGTGATCGGGAAGTTCTCTACCGCGCGCAGGGTGTGCACACCGTAGTAGACATCGGCCGGGACCTCGCGATCGCCCAGGAGGTCATGTTCGGTTCTAAAGGTGCCAGCGGTCATTGCATTGCTCCTCGCAAATTGTCATCAGGGAGGAGTTGACTCTAGGTAATCCGCCGGCAGGTAGCGACCATGATGCGAATTTCTCATGGCGCGGCGCGAAATACTCATGCGGCACCGGCGCTATCGGCAAGGCGCCAGGGGCGGCTGGAGCGCGGCGGGCGCAGGCCTCGCGGGGTGATGATTTTTCCGCATACTTCGCCGCGAATTTTGCATCGCCCTATCAGGGCTTATACGGATACGGGCGCTTTTTGGTTGCCGTATCATCGCCCGCTCATCACCTGTCATCACCATTTGGCGGGCACTTACCCAGCGCCTGATATCCAACGCATGGAGAACACCATGAAGCGTTTTGCACGTCTTAATACCCTCAGCGCCTTGCTGCTTGCCGCCAGCCTGACCACCGGCGTTGCCCATGCCCAGCTTGCTCCCTCCGCCCCTGCCGCCGGCGCGCCGACACAGGCCAGCGAAGCCCGCAAGGCCAATATCGTGATCATCGGCACCGGTGGCACCATTGCCGGCGCGGGCGCCGCCGCCACCAATACCGCCGCCTACCAGTCGGCCGTGGTGCCGGTGGACAAGATCATCGCCTCGGTGCCGGAGATCTCCAAGATCGCCAACGTCAAGGGCGAGCAGGTTTTCCAGATCGGCTCGGAGAGCTTCAACAACGAGCGCCTGCTCAAGCTTGGCAAGCGCGTCTCGGAACTGCTCAAGCAGCCGGACGTGGACGGCATCGTGATCACCCACGGCACCGACACCATCGAGGAAACCACCTACTTCCTCAACCTCACGCTCAAGAGCGACAAGCCGGTCGTGGTGGTGGGATCGATGCGTCCGGGCACGGCGCTGGGCGCGGACGGCGCGCTTAACCTGTACGACGCGGTGCTGGTGGCGTCCAGCCCGGAGTCCAGAGGCAAGGGCACGCTGGCGGTGCTGAACGACGAGATCCACACTGGGCGCGACGTCACCAAGTCCAACACCTTCAAGATCGAGACCTTCCGCTCGCCGTTTGGCCCGCTGGGCTACGTGGTGGAGGGCCGCACGCTGTACTACCGCCTGCCGGCGCGCCCGCATACCCTGCAAACCGAATGGGACATCGACAAGATCGACAAGCTGCCTGAAGTGGCCGTGGTGTACGCCTACGGCAACGTCAATCCGGCCAGCATCGATGCCGCGGTGAAGAACGGCGCCAAGGCGATCGTCTACGCCGCCACCGGCAATGGCAGCGTGGGCGACTACATGGTCGAGCCGCTCAAGGCCGCCCGCGCCAAGGGCGTGCAGATCGTGCGTGCCTCGCGCACCGGCAGCGGCGTGGTGGTCCGCAACGCCGAGCAGCCAGACGACAAGTACGACTGGCTGGTGACCGACGACCAGCTGCCGCAGAAGGCCCGCATCCTGATGGCGCTGGCACTGACCAAGACCAACGACACCAAGGAACTGCAGAAGATCTTCTGGAAGTACTGAGCGAGCACTGAGCGAGCACCAGTCGAGTACTCGGCGCCTTGCGCTTGTCCGCGCGAGGCCGGGGAGGGATGTTGCAATTTCGGAATAATGTGGCGCAAAATTTGCATGGTGCTATCGGGCTTCCACCGATTTGTGCAGCACCGCGCTGCCGTATGATGTGCCATAGACAGCGCGTCCCCCCCTGATGTTGAGTACATTCCATTATGGAAACCAAGTGGCTTGAAGACTTCCTGTGCTTGGCTGAAACGCGCAGTTTTTCGCGCGCGGCTGCCGACCGGCATATCACCCAGTCGGCGTTCAGCCGGCGCATCATGGCCCTTGAGGAGTGGCTTGGCGTCAGCCTGGTTGACCGCAGCGTGCATCCGGCAACGCTGACCACGGCAGGCTGGCTGTTCCGCCGGCTGGCCGCCGACCTGTTGCGTGACGCTTACGCCGCACGCGCGCTGCTGAGCAGCCGCCAGCCCCTTGCCGAGAGCGACAAGGTCATCCGCTTCTCGGTGGCGCACACCCTGGTCTTTACCTTCTTCCCGTCCTGGCTCAAGTACCTGCACGGGCGTTTCGGCTCGTTGAGCGCCTGCGTGCATGCGGTGAATGTGCCGGAGGGCGTGCAGCAACTGGTGGATGACGATTGCGACATCCTGCTGGGCTACCATCATCAGCAACTGCCGATCCTGCTTGACCCGAACGGCTTCCCGTTCCTGATGCTGGGCGTCGAGCGGATCCTGCCGTTCTCGGCGCCGGACAAGCACGGGCAGCCGATCTTCCGGCTGCCGGGCACGAGCGCCAAGCCCTTGCCCTTCATGGCCTATTCATCCGGCGCGTTCCTTGGCAACGTGGTCGAGATGATCCTGCTCAATGCGCCGGAGCCCTACGGGCTGCAGCGCTGCTTCGAGACCCATATGTCGGAGGCCCTGAAGGCCATGGTCGTGGCCGGGCACGGGGTGGGCTGGTTGCCGGAGAGCTGCGTCAGCGACGAGCTGAAAGAGGGCAAGCTGGTGGTGGCGGGGCCGGCCTCGTGGGCAACCAGCCTCGATATCCGCCTGTACCGCTCGGCGGCCAGCCCGAAGCCGCTGGTCGATGAGCTGTGGTCCTTTATCAGCCATGTGCGGGACCCGCAATTGATGCTGATGGGCAAGGCCGCTGAATCGAGCGACTGCGGGATGCTGTAAGGCTGGGTCCCGGGCCGCGGTGGTTGGCGGCCCGGGCGGATACGTTGGCGATTGGCCGGGGGATCTATCGTCGGTCGATCAGCCAGCCGATCAGCACGCCGACAGCAGCGGCCACGCCGATGGCCGTCCACGGGCTTTCATGCACATAGTCGTCCGCGACGCGCGCCGTGTGGCGGCTCTTTTCCACGACGACGTATTGCACATCGGCGATTTTCTTCTTTGCCTTCTTCAGGCGTTCCTGCACCTTGCCCGGCGCATCCGCGGCCGGCGTGCCGGGGGCATGGGTGGCATTGGTGGCAGGCACCAACAGGCTATCGACTTCGCGCAGGGCGCTACCGGTATTCGACATTTCCTTCTCCTCGTTGAATGGCTAACGCAATGAAAGACCTGATGGCGTAAATAGGTCCGGCTCATTGGGTTTAGCTAGCATAAGGAACATCCGGTGCGTAAATAAGAGCCAATCAGGATTAGTTGATGGAACCGCCTCCCGGCGGTCCACGCAGGCCTGTGCGCTGCTCGCGCCCGTAGATCAGCCGAGATCCAGGCAGAGGTATTTCATCTCCAGGTACTCGTCGATGCCGTAGCTGGAGCCTTCGCGGCCGAGGCCGGATTGCTTGACGCCGCCGAACGGCGCCACCTCATTGGAGATCAGCCCCGTATTGATGCCGACCATGCCGTACTCCAGCGCCTCGGCCACGCGCCACACACGGGCCATGTCTTTGGAGAAGAAGTAAGCGGCAAGACCGGACTCGGTGTCGTTGGCCATGGCGATGACTTCCTGGTCGTCCTTGAAGCGGAACAACGGTGCCAACGGGCCGAACGTTTCCTCGCGCGCGACGCGCATGGCAGCGGTGACGTCAGCCACCACCGTGGGCTCGAAGAAGGTGCCGCCAAGCGCATGGCGCTTGCCGCCGGCCAGCACCCGTGCGCCTTGGGCGAGCGCATCGGCGATATGGCTTTCCACCTTGGCGACGGCGTCGGCGTCGATCAGCGGCCCTTGCGTGACGCCGCTGTCGATGCCGTGCCCGGGACGCAGGGCGCTCACCGCGCGCACCAGCCGGCTGGCCATCTCGTCGTACACGGCGTCGTGCACATAGATGCGGTTGGCGCAGACGCAGGTCTGGCCGCTGTTGCGGAATTTCGAAGCCAGGATGCCGTCCACGGCGCGGTCGAGATCGGCGTCCTCGAACACGATCAGCGGCGCATTGCCGCCGAGTTCGAGCGAGAGCTTCTTGACCGTGCCGGCGCATTGCGCCATCAGCAGTTTGCCGATGGCGGTGGAGCCGGTGAAACTCAGCTTGCGCACCACCGGGCTCTCGCACAAAACGCCGCCGATCTGGACCGGGTCGCCGGTGACGACCTGCAGCACGCCACGGGGCACGCCGGCTTCTTCGGCCAGCGCGGCCAGCGCCAGCGCGGTCAGCGGGGTTTGTTCGGCGGGCTTCACGATCATGGTGCAGCCCGCGGCCAGCGCCGGGCCGGCCTTGCGCGTGATCATGGCGGCGGGGAAGTTCCACGGCGTGATCGCCGCGCACACACCCACCGGCTGGCGCAGCACCAGCATCTTCTGGCCGGCGCGCGGGCTGGACAGTACGTCGCCGTCCACCCGCTTGGCTTCTTCGCCGAACCATTCGAGGAAGGAGGCCGCGTAGGCGACTTCGCCACGTGCTTCGGCCAGCGGCTTGCCTTGCTCGGCGGTCATCAGTTGCGCCAGGTCTTCCTGGTGCGCCAGCATCAGGTCGGCCCAGCGGCGCAGTACCGCGGCGCGGGCCTTGCCGGTCAGGTCGCGCCAGGCCGGCAGCGCGCGCGCGGCGGCCTCCACGGCTTGCCGGGTTTCGGCGGCGCCGCAGCCCGGGACGGTGCCGACCACGTCGTGGGTGGCCGGGTTGTGCACCACCAATACGGCGCCGCTGGCGGCGCCGGTCCATTCGCCATCGATCAGGCAGGCGCTGCGCAGCAACTCGGGTCGTTGCAATGTCAAGGTGTCTCCCATGGTGTCTGCCTTTATGCGGCGATGCCGGCCAGCACCTTCGTCAGCACCACCAGTGCGGCGTCGAACTGGGCTTGCGGGATGGTCAGGGGGTAGAGAAAGCGGATGGTGTTGCCGTACGTGCCGCAGGTCAGCAGGATCAGCCCGGCCTCCATGGCGCGCAGCTGCACCCGCTTGGCCAGTTCAGCGCTGGGCTGCCCGCTGGCCGGGTCGTGGAACTCCACCGCGACCATGGAGCCAAGCCCGCGGATGTCGGCGATGCCCGGGCAGGTCTGGCTGGCTTCCTGCAACGCGGCCTTCAGTTGCTCGCCAAGCGTGGTGGCGCGCTCGCAAAGGCGCTCTTGCTCGATGGTCTCGATCACCGCGTGGGCGGCGGCCACCGCCAGCGGGTTGCCGGCGTAGGTGCCACCCAGGCCGCCGGGCAGCGGCGCGTCCATGATGCTGGCGCGGCCGCAAACGGCCGACAGCGGCATGCCGCCCGCCAGGCTCTTGGCCATGGTGATGAGGTCGGGCGCCACCGGGTAGTGCGACATGGCAAAGAGCTTGCCGGTGCGGCCGAAACCGGTCTGCACCTCATCGGCGATCAGCAGGATGCCGTGCTTGTCGCACAGTGCGCGCAGCGTTTGCATGAAGTCCACCGGCGCCGGGTGGAAGCCGCCTTCGCCCTGGACCGGCTCGATGATGATGGCCGCCACGCGCTGCGGGTCGATATCTGTCTTGAACAGCGACTCCAGCGCCTGGATGGATTGCTCGGTGCTCACGCCATGCAGCTCGCACGGGAACGGTGCGTGATAGATGTCGGACGGGAACGGCCCGAACCCGACCTTGTAAGGCGCCACCTTGCCGGTCAGTGCCATGCCAAGCAGGGTGCGGCCATGAAAGCCGCCCGAGAACGCAATGACGCCAGGGCGCCCGGTATGCGCGCGGGCGATCTTGACCGCGTTTTCCACGGCCTCGGCGCCGGTGGTGAACAGGGCGGTCTTCTTCAGGCCATCGATCGGCACCAGGGCGTTGATGCGCTCGGCCAGCGCCACGTAGCTCTCGTAGGGCACGATCTGGTACGCGGTATGCGTGAAGCGCTCGAGCTGCGCGATTACTGCCTGCATCACGCGCGGATGGCAGTGACCGGTATTGAGCACGGCAATGCCGCAGGCAAAGTCGGTGTACTGGCGGCCTTCCACATCCCAGAGCGTGGCGTTTTCCGCGCGGTCTGCATAGAAGTCGCACATCACGCCGACACCGCGGGGGGTGGCAAGGGCGCGGCGCTGATTCAGTTCGAGGTTCTTCATGGGCTCTCCGTGGTGCTTGATATGGCCTGGGCGGCGCTTGCCGGCCGGACTCGGTTTTCGCGGGTTGTCGCTGGCTGTCGATCGATCGCGATCGCAACGATGCAGTGCATTTCAACTTCCTTTGGCACTACAATCCAGTACCGCATTCACATATCTGATGGTGCCAATTGAGATCGATCTGTGGCGACCTGCTGCTTCAGCGCCTGGGTCCGGACGGTCCCGCAGCCCTTGCGAAACCGTTGAACCGCAGTCTTTACGAGTGCATCCGCGGCGCCATCCTCGATGGCAGCCTGGGGCCCCAGACCCGTCTGCCGCCATCGCGTGACCTTGCATCCGAGCTGGGCATGTCGAGAAATACCGTGATGTTTGCGTACGAGCAGTTGCTGGCCGAGGGCTATGTGCACGCCCGTACCGGCAGCGGCACCTTCGTGGCGGCCACCGCGCCGGAGGCCTATCTCAATGCCAAGGCCAGTCAGGCCAGCAGCGCGCAGGACCGGGCCATGCCAGGCTTGTCGCCGCGCGGCGTGGAACTGCTGGCCAATGCCTCGGCGTCGCCATCGCAGTGGGGCGCCTTCATGCCGGGCGTGCCGGATGTGACGCGTTTCCCGCACCGGCGCTATGCGCAGATCGCTGCCCGCCTGTGGTGCAATCCGCCGCCCGAGCGGCTCAGCTATTGCCATGGCGGTGGCTTGCCCGCCTTGCGTGAAGCCGTGGCGGCGCACTTGCGGGTGGCGCGATCGGTGCAATGCGACGCCGCCCAGGTGCTGATCACCGAAGGCATTCACCAGGGCATCGACCTGCTGGTCCGGATGCTTGGCATGTCCGGCGAGCACGCCTGGGTGGAGGAACCCAGCTACTGGGGGATTCGCGGCTTGCTGCAGATGAACGGCATCCACATGATGCCGATCCCGGTCGATGAGGAGGGGCTGACGATACCGGCGGGGAAGGACGCGGGCCTGCCGCCGCGCTTTATCTTTGTCACGCCATCGCACCAGTATCCGCTCGGCGCCGTCATGAGCCTGACGCGGCGGCGCGCGCTGCTCGAATACGCCCGGCGCCAGGGCAGCTGGATCGTCGAGGACGACTACGACAGCGAGTTCCGCTTCTCCGGCCAGCCAATCCCGTCGCTGCAAGGCATGGAACCGGACGCGCCGGTGATCTATATCGGCACATTCAGCAAGACGCTGTTCCCCGGGCTGCGCATGGGCTACATGGTCTTGCCGCGCGCGCTGGCCGGCGCCTTCCAGACCGCGCATTCCGAGCTGTACCGCGCCGGCCACCTGATGACGCAAGCCACCGTGGCCGAGTTCATGCAGGCGGGCGACTATGCCGCGCATATCCGCCGCATGCGGCTGCTGTACGGCCGCCGCCGCGCCATCCTGGCAGGATTGATCGAGCGTTATCTGGGACCCGAAGCGCTGCACCGGTACGGCAGCAATGCCGGCTTGCACTTGGTACTCTGCCTGCCGGACAGCGCGGATGATGTGGCCATTGCGGACGAAGCCGGGCGCCGGGGCATCCTGGTGCGGCCGCTGTCGCGGTATTTTCTGGGCGGTGCGGTGCAGAGGGGGCTGTTGCTCGGGTATGCGTGCGTACCGGAGGAGCAGATAGGGCCGGCGTTCGAGGTATTGCTGGGTTGCTTGCGGGACGTGCGGCTGCTGGCGCACTGAGCGAGACGAGGAGGCTGGCCCCCGGTTCGGTCCCTGATGTCACGGCTTGCGCCGCTGGCCGACGGACGCCGTTTTTTGAGCAGGAAGACCTTTGCGCAAGGTATCATTCGTTCCCGGTTAGCCTCCGGTTAGCATCTGGCTCACGCGCTGGCGTAGCGCAAGTACGGCGCACGCCACTCCCCGAGCCAAGGATGTTCCGGTTGCGTCTCGTCAGGATTTTTTTGTGATCCCGGCGCGGTTTCAACGATACGGCCTGTTCAGCGGTTGCCTGGTTGCCTGGTGGCCGGGTTCGCCGCCAGGCCGCACGGATGTGGCCACCACCGGGTTTTGCCGCCCATACAAAGTGACGGAGCGCCGGCCACCGCCGAAGGCCGCTCCGCTCGACGCGCGGCGCATGAAGGCTTCCTGCATGCGCCGCAATTCATAGCCTGCTTGTCGCCAGAACTGGCGCCCGCCGGTTCGCATGCTTGCGAACCACCAGATGAAAGTTTCCTGATGTTTGGATTTCTCCGTAGCTACTTCTCCAACGATCTCGCGATCGACCTCGGCACCGCCAACACCCTGATCTACATGCGCGACAAGGGCATCGTCCTCGATGAGCCCTCGGTGGTCGCGATTCGCCAGCAGGGCGGCCCCAATCCCAGGAAGACCATCGAGGCGGTGGGCAAGGAAGCCAAGCAGATGCTGGGCAAGGTGCCTGGAAACATCGAGGCCATCCGCCCGATGAAAGATGGCGTGATCGCCGACTTCCGGGTCACCGAGCAGATGCTCAAGCAGTTCATCAAGATGGTGCACGACACCAAGCTGCTGCGGCCGTCACCCCGCATGATCATCTGCGTGCCGTGCGGCTCGACCCAGGTCGAGCGCCGCGCCATCCGCGAATCCGCGCTGGCCGCCGGCGCCAGCCAGGTCTACCTGATCGAGGAGCCCATGGCGGCCGCGCTCGGCGCGGGGCTGCCGGTGTCGGAGCCGTCCGGCTCGATGGTGGTGGATGTCGGCGGCGGCACCACCGAGGTCGGCGTGATCTCGCTGGGCGGCATGGTCTACAAGGGTTCCATCCGCGTGGGCGGGGACAGGTTCGACGAGGCCATCGTCAACTACATCCGGCGCAACTACGGCATGTTGATTGGCGAGCAGACCGCCGAGGCCATCAAGAAGACCATCGGCTCGGCGTTCCCGGGCTCCGAAGTCCGCGAAATGGAAGTCAAGGGCCGCAACCTGTCCGAAGGCATCCCGCGCGCGTTCACGGTGTCGTCCAACGAAATCCTGGAAGCGCTGACCGAGCCACTCAATCAGATCGTGTCGGCGGTCAAGATCGCGCTGGAGCAGACCCCGCCGGAACTTGGCGCCGATATTGCCGAGCGCGGCATGATGCTCACCGGTGGCGGCGCGCTGCTGAGCGACCTGGATCGCCTGCTGGCCGAGGAAACCGGCTTGCCGGTCCTGGTGGCCGATGACCCGCTGACCTGCGTGGTGCGGGGCGCGGGCATGGCGCTCGAACGCATGGACAAGCTCGGCAGCTTCTTCTCCTACGAGTAACGGCTCGCAGGTCGCAACGAAGAAGGCTGCTGACAAACCTGAAGCACCAGCCGAAGCCGCGGAGCGGGCCAAAGCCGCGCGCCATGACGACGGCTGTCTCTCCCTCGCCCCTCAGGGGGAGAGGGCCGGGGAGAGGGGTGGCTTAGCTAGGAGCCACTAGAAGCGAAGCCCGTGGTGTTTTCCAGCACGCAGGCGTAATGGGCGCCCGCCCTCTCCCCCAACCGCTCTCCCGCAGGCGGGGGAGGGGAGCACGGCAACGCAGTCCCGGCGCTTCGAACGTGCCGATAGCACTAGCACCCGCGCCATTGCGCAACCGCGCTCAATCTCCCAATGCCACTCCCTCGCGGCGCGGGTCGGCGCCGCCGGCCCAGGCCCACGTGCCATCGGGGCGCTGGCGGCGCATGATGGCCTGCGTGCCGCTGGTCATCTCGATCTGCGCGACCTCATGCCCACGGTCTTTCAGGCCTTGCACCAGGGCCGGGCTGACCAGGCCGGCTTCCAGTTCCGTTGGCCCGTTGCGGCTGCCGAAGTTGGGCATGTTGATGGCCGCCTGCACGTCCATGTTCCAGTCCAGCAGGCCCACCAGCGTCTTGGACACGTACTCGATGATCTGCGAGCCGCCGGGCGAACCCACGGTTGCGACCAGCTTGCCGCTGTCGCGCTCGAACACCAGCGTGGGCGCCATCGACGAGCGCGGGCGCTTGCCGGGCTGCACGCGGTTGGCGACGGGCTTGCCGTTCTCGCTCGGCACGAAGGAGAAGTCGGTGAGCTGGTTGTTCAGCACGAAGCCGCGCACCATCAGGTGCGAGCCGAAATAGCTCTCGACGGTGGTGGTCATGGAAATCGCGCCGCCGGTGTCATCCACCGCGACGATCTGCGAGGTGGACACGCGCGGTGGCGAGCGGTCCGGCGCCAGCGCGACGGTGACTCCGGGTGGCACGCCGGCCTCCGCCTTGTCCATGCTTTCCTCGCCGATCAGGCTAGCGCGGCTTGCCAGGTAGTCACGGCTCAGCAGCCCCGCCACATTGACTGGCACGAAATCCGAGTCTGCCACATAGAGGCCGCGGTCCGCATAGGCCAGGCGCCCGGCCTCGGAAATGGCGTGCACGGCGTCGATGCCCGGCTCGACACCGGCAGGCGTTGCGACCTGTTTCGGCTTGAGCGCGGCGAGCGCGTATTTCGGGTTCCTGGCTTCCAGCGCTTGCAAGGAGCCGAGCATCTGCGCGATCGCGATGCCGCCTGACGAAGGCGGCGGCATGCCGCAGATTTTCCAGCGCTTGTAGTCGCTGCAAATGGGCGCGCGCTCCTTGGCGCGGTAGTCCTTCAGGTCAGCCAGCGAGAGCGAGCCCGGGTTGGCGCTGCCGTTGACCTGCTTGACGATCTCGCTGGCAATCGGGCCGGTATAGAGCACGTTTGGCCCGCGGTGCGCGATCTCGCGCAGCGTCTTGGCCAGCGCCGGATTCTTCAGCATGGTGCCGACCGGCCTGGGCTTGCCGTCCGGCGTCAGGAAGTAGGCTGCCATCTCGGGCGAGGCCGGGAGGAACTTGTCGGCGGCGATCTGCGTATAAAGGCGCGGCGAAATCGGGAACCCCTGCTCTGCCAGCGCGATGGCCGGCTCGAACAGCTTGGCCCAGGGCAGCTTGCCATGCTGGCGGTGCGCCAGTTCCAGCGCGCGCAGCACGCCGGGGGTGCCCACCGAGCGCCCGCCGATCTGCCCTTCGCTGAAGCTCATGGGTTTGCCGTCGGGGCGCATGAAGAGATTCTCGCCGGCGCCGGCGGGCGCGGTCTCGCGGCCGTCATAAGCCTGCACGCGCTTGCCGTCCCAGTACATGATGAAGGCGCCGCCGCCGATGCCGGTGGCCTGCGGCTCAACCAGCGTCAGCACAGCCTGCATGGCAACGGCCGCATCGATGGCCGTGCCGCCCGCGCGCAGGATCTTGCGGCCGGCTTCGGTGGCCAGGGGATTGGCGGCCGCGGCCATGTGCTTGTCGGCGTAAGTGGTCGTCATGCCCGGCCGGTAGCCGGACGAGACTTCCGGTGCCGCGGGCAGGGCAGTTGACGTGGGAGCGGTTGTGGCCGGCGGTGTCGAGGACACCCCGGTCTGCGTCGAGCATGCGCTTAGCAGGGCGAGCGCCAACGCCAGCGGGCTGCCCCGGCGTATCAATGAAAACTGCTGAGTGGTCATTTCATTATTCTCCTGAAAGGAAAGGCATTCTAGAAATCGATGCTTGCCCCCTCGGGGGTGGCAGAGCTGCGTATGGCCTCGATGGCTTCGAGCCGGCGCCTTGCCTCCTCCGGGAAGCGGGCAATGAGGGCGGCAATCAAGGTCTCGCATTGCGCCAGCGCGGGTACCTTGGTATCGAACGGCGAGCCGGTCTGCACAAAGCTGCTTAGCGTGGCTGTGGCGAAGCCGGCAATCGGCGACTTCCACTCGTCGGTAAACAGGATGATTCTGGCGCCCTGGCGATGCGCCGCGGCGGCAAAGTCGATGACGCTTTTCTGATAGCGGCGGTAGTCGAAAACGACCAGCGCATCGTTTGGCCCGATGTCGACCAGTACCTCGTTCGCCCGCTCCAGGGCAGGCTCGACGAGACGGACCTTGGGCCGGATATGCGTCAGGTGCGACGCGAGCCGCGAGGCCAGGAACAAGCTCGATCGTCCGCCGGTGCAGAACACGGCGGACCGCGCATTGCCAAGCAACTCGACGGCGGTGTTGAAGTCCTCCGGCGAAGCGTGCTGCGCCACGCGCTCGACCGACATCGCCAGGCTTGCCAGCGAACCCTTCTGGAAGTCTTCTCCGAGTGCTGTGTCGCCCAGCGCGCCGAGCCGGGAGAGCGGCGAATTCATTGCCTCGTCAACCTCTGCCAGGAGTGCTCGCTGAAATGACGGGTAACCGTCGAATCCCAGCTTCACGACCAGCCGGTACACCGTCGGATCGCTGACCCCGGCTTGCCCCGCGAGGTTCGAGATGGAGGTCAGCGCGGCACTTGGGTAGCTGGCGAGCAGCGTTTCCACTACCTTCAGCTCTGACGTGGTGAAGCCGGCGGCCTGGTCTGTCAGCATCTCCCTGATTGATAACCTGGCCAAGCCGCTCTCCGAAAAGGGACTGCCCGGTCACTATGCGGTGCGGCAGTATGACGTAATGAACATTACATAACGTGAAACAAATCGGAGAATATCATTTGGGTCGCTCGGCAAAAACCGCGTAGAAACCCTCGGTTTCTCCCGACGGACGCGGCGTGTATTGTTTGTCAGTGAAGCACCCGGCTCAGCCCTTAGGTTTTTTTGTAGCGTATGTTACAAAGAGCCGAACGCATCATGATGTCAGTAGCCAAGAGTCGGGGCTCAACGAGCAGAGGGAGCGAAGACTTTGAAAGAGACGCCACTGATCGACTGGCTTCTCGGGCGCAGTCACTGGGCGCAACCCGACCGATCGGGCCTCCCCTTGAACCGGCAGTTGTTCGACGACATCCGCGGTGCGATCCTTGCTGGCCAGTTGTCGGCCGGTACGCGCCTGCCGCCGACCCGCGAGGTTGCCAAAGGCCTGAGCATCGCCCGCAACACGGTCCTGTATGCGTATGAGCGCCTCACCGAAGAGGGCTATACGCTGACACAGGGCGGCAGTGGCACCTACGTCGGCAAGGCACCGCCCGATCCCGCGCTGCGCGAGCGCGTGCTCGACTTGAGCCAGGCGAGTGAGATCGCGCCGCCGCGCGAGGCATCGCGCCTGTCCGCAAGAGCCCGCGAGCTGCTCGATGGCGCCGGCGCATCGGACCGGCAGGTGGGCTCGTTCGTGCTAGGCATTCCGGATGTCAGGCAGTTTCCGCGCGCGACATGGCAGCGCCTGATCACCCAGGTCTGGAAAACCGCCTGCCAGGAACAACTGGGCTATGGGACGCGGCATGGCTGTCCGCCGCTCAAGCGCGCGCTGGCGCAATACCTGGCGCTCGCACGCGGCGTCGACTGCTCGCCCGAGCAGATCGTGGTGACGCAGGGCAGCCACCAGGCCATCGATCTGTGCGCCCGCTTGCTCGCCGATCCGGGCGATGTGGTGTGGGTGGAAGACCCGGGCTACTGGGGCGCGCGCAGCGTGTTTCGCGCCGCAGGCCTGAAGGTCGAGGCGGTGCCGGTCGACGCGCAGGGCATGCAGCCCCCCGTTGCGCCGCAGACCGCGCCCAAGCTCATCTTCGTCACCCCGTCGCACCAGTACCCCAGCGGCGTGGTAATGAGCCTGGCACGCCGACGTTTGCTCACGGAGCTGGCGCATCGCTACGGCGCCTGGATCATCGAGGACGACTACGACAGCGAGTTCCGCTACCACGGCGCGCCCCAGCCGTCGCTGCAGGGCCTCGATCCCCATCGCAACACCATCTACGTGGGCAGCTTTTCCAAGGTGCTGTACCCCGGCCTGCGGCTCGGCTTCCTGATCCTGCCGCCGTCACTGGTGGATGCCTTCGCCGTAGCGCACTCCGAGTTGTATCGCGGCGGGCAGTTGCAGATCCAGACCGCGCTGGCGCTGTTTATCGCGGACGGGCACTACGCCGCCCATATCCGGCGCATGCGCAAGATCTATGGCGAGCGCCAGGCGCTTCTCACCCAGGCATTGCAGCGCCGGCTTGACGGCGAGATCGATATCGTCGGCACCGATACCGGGCTGCATCTGACCGTCCTGCTGCGCCGCGCGGACGATCACCGGGTATCGCGCGCCGCGCTTGCCCACGGGATCGTGGCGCGCCCGCTGTCGTCCTACTACGCGGATCCCCGGCGCTCGCGCAACGGCCTGGTGCTGGGCTACGGCGGGGTCAGCGAGGAGGAGATCGGGCCTGCGGTGGCCAAGCTGGCGTTGGCCATCGAGTCGGTCAGCAGCGCCTGATGCAGGCGTCAGGAGAGTCTGCCCGGAATGGGGAAGGCGCCGGCCTGAACGTCACCTCATTCCACCCAGGCTGGGAAGTATCCCAGTGACGTCTGTACCGGCCCATCGTGCGCCGGAACCACGACAATATCCGGATGCCTGCCCGCCAGCGCGCGAATCTGATCCACGGCATCCTGGGTTTGTTCAATGTCGCCATCCACCAACCAACGTGCTGCCCAGAACTTCGGGCTGCCAAGCTTCAATGCCTTCGCATTCCAGACTGCATCGCCCACCAGGAAGTACTGTGCACCGGAGTCGACAGAGATGAACATGCCGATCGAACCGGGGGTATGACCGAGAAGAGGAACGAGCACGACCGTGCCGTCTCCATAGAGATCCCGGCTGTTCGCGAACCCTTTGTATGACACCGGTTCGAATGCCAAGCTTTTCCATTTGATCGATTGCGCGCTGACTTGCGAGGGCCAGCTGCCGCCGACGCCAGCGGAAGGGCGCCTGATCACCGACAGCTCCGCGGGATGCACCAGCACCGTGGCATTCGGGAAGTCGCTAATGCCGCTGGCATGATCCCAGTGACTGTGGCTCAGGATAATCGTTTGAACGGGTTCCATGCCGGCGCGCAATAGCTGGTCGATCACCGGGGTCACCGGATTCTCGTACTTGAAAAACAGGCTTTGCCACCAAGGCATATCTTGCCGATATTGATCGGCCACCTTCGAGCCCAGCCCTGCGTCGAACAGCAGCGTGTCAGTGCCGTGTTTCACCAGGAACGCGGAGAAGTTACTGCTCACCTTGCGCGTGAAGCTCCCGCCGGAGTAGACCAAGGCCTCGGTAACGGATAGCTCCGCGGTTCTGATGATCGCAAAAGCTACCTTGGGTTGGCCCGAAGTCGATGGGCTGCCTGGTGCCGAGCCATTGTCGGCGATGGCGGGCATGGCAATAGCAGACAGCAGTAGAAGAACAAGCATACGAAACATGGCGTCACCTTTGTCGATGGTTCCGGGATCCTGTGGAGTGCATCCCACGCGCACCTTAAACCTTGGTGTAGACTCCAAGGTCAAGACAAATCAGGGACGTCGCGTTTGACGGGGGCCACAGGTGAACATCAGCGAGTTGGCGAAGGCAGTTGGCACGACTACAGATACCCTGCGTCACTACGAAAAGGTGGGACTGTTGGCGCCGCCCGCTCGGCTGGGCAATGGCTATCGTTCATACGACACCCAGGCCGTTCGGCACATTCAATTCATCCGTAGCGCGCAAACGCTCGGGTTCTCGCTTGCCGAGATTCGGGAAATCATCCCGCAATTGATTGGCGGCAGGTTTGGCCGGGCCGAGATAGAGCAACGCTTGAGCGCCAAGATCGGACAAATCGATGCCCATATCAAGGCGCTTCAGTCCTTGAGAAAGGAGTTGGTCGCAACGGCCAACTCCTTATCTTGTCCTCCGGGGGCTCCGGTCACCATGGCATCCGCGACTAAAGTTCCCGTGATCCATAAGGACAAGTTGCATACGGAGAAGAGAATCTCACCGCGCCCCGGCAAGCGATGACACCGTCGGACAAGGCGCGTTCTCCTTGACTCTCGCGATGAACTTCTCGATGGTTCTCATGTTCCGACCACACGACCCACCATCAGCGGTCGCGGTAGTGGTCGTGGTGTTGAGGGCAAGGAAGTGCACGCGCGTTGCCGGGTGCTGCAGGCCGGCCGGGACGTCAATATCCGGCGTGGCTTCAGCGTGCCAGCGCACGCTGGCGGATGTCCTCGAAATCCGCCGGCGGGGCGTGCCGCGTCAAGCGCGGGCCGGCCTGCGATACCTGCGCGGGCAGATCGCGCCGGAGCAGCTGGCGCAGGGTGGCGGCAGCGCCGAGCAAGCCGGGCAGGTCCATGCCCGTGTCATAGCCCATGCAGTCGAACAGATGCACCATGTCCTCGGTGGCGACGTTGCCGGTGGCGCCGGGCGCGTAGGGGCAGCCGCCGATGCCGCCAAGCGACGTGTCGAAGCGGCGGATGCCGGCTTGCACGGCAGCCACCGCATTGACCAGCCCCATGCCGCGCGTGTTGTGGAAATGGGCGGTGAATTCGAGCTTGGGAAAGCGTGCCTGCACGGCCTCGCACAGGGCCTGCACCTGGTTGGGGTACGCCATGCCGGTGGTGTCGCACAGCGTGATGCCGTGCACGCCCAGCCCGGCAAAGCGGGCGACCCATCCAAGGACAGCTTCCGCCGCGATCTCGCCTTCCATCGGGCAGCCGAATACGCAGGACAGCGAGACGTTCACCCGCACGCCGCGTTGCATGCCGAGCGCGATCACGTCCTGCAACTGGCCCAACGATTGCTCTTGCGTCATGCGCAGGTTGGCCAGGTTGTGGGTCGCGCTCACCGACATGACGAGGTTGAACTCCTCGGTGGCGGACTCCAGCGCGCGCTGCGCGCCGCGCACGTTCGGCACCAGCGCGGTGTACACCACGCCGGGCGCGCGCCGGATACGGTGCATGACCGCCTCGGCATCCTTGAGCGCCGGGATGGCCTTGGGCGACGTGAACGACGTGACTTCGATCTTGGCGAAGCCCAGCCCGCTCAGCGCATCGAGCAGGGCGACCTTGTCATCCGTCTCGATGAAATCGCACTCCATCTGGAAACCGTCGCGGGTCGCCACTTCATTGAACTCCAGGCGGATGCCTTGGCCGTGATGCATGCTTGCGCTCCTTTTGCGGGTTGCGGATGACGCGCCGGGCAGCCACCGGCGGCTTGATCCTGGTTGTGTTTGCCAAGCCGTGGTGCCGCCGTCACGGGTCGGGCCGTCCCCGCCACTCTATGGGCGCGGCGCCGTCGGCGGAATTGCGATCTCCACAATCCGGCTTCGCAAAACGCGAAGGACCCGCGCTAGAATGCGCCAATGACCTGGCCCCTCAATCCCGCCCGAGTAGATTTCGTGACGCTGCGCTTGTTCTGCGCGGTCGTGCAGACCGGCAGCATCACGCAAGGCGCGGCTGCCTGCCACCTGGCCTTGTCGGCGGCTAGCCGGCGCTTGTCGGATTTCGAGGAAACCACGGGCTTCCAGTTGCTGGAGCGTACGTCCAAGGGGGTGACGCTCACGCCCGTGGGCCATATGGCCATGCAGCATGCCATGCGCCTGTTCCAGGGTTTCGAGCGCTTCAGCGCGGAGCTGCAGGACCATTCACGCGGCTTGCTGGGCCATGTGCGGCTGTGGGCCAACATGTCCGCCCTGACGGAGTTCCTGCCCGCCAGGCTCGCCACCTTCCTGGCGCAGCATGCGGGGGTTCATGTGGAAGTCGAGGAACAACTCAGCGGCGATATCGCCCGCGCGCTGGTGGACGGCCTGGCGGATATCGGCGTGTTCTCGGAAGGCACGCCCACGGATGGCCTGGACATCAGCGATTTCCAGACCGACACGCTGGTGCTGCTGTGCTCGCGCCGCCATCCCCTTGCGCGCAAGCGGCGCGTCGATTTTGCGAGCTGCCTGGAGTACGACATGGTCGGGCTCAATCGCGGCAGTGCGTTGCTGGAGTTGACCTCGCGCGCGGCGGAGCAGGCCGGGCGGCCGCTTCGGCTTCGTATCCAGGTCCGCAGCTTCGACGCGATGTGCCAGATGATTGCGGCCGACCTTGGCGTAGGCGTCCTGCCGCAAGCCGTGTGCCGCGCCCAGGCCAAGGCGCTGGGGCTGCATATGGTCGGCTTGTCGGACGCTTGGGCCAGCCGGCGGCTTCTGCTGGCAACGCGCTCGGGCGTGCCCTTATCAACCGCCGCGCGGCTTCTCGGGGAGCATCTGCGGCAGGCTGGTCTGCCCTGACCGGATCCCCGCCGGGCAGGCCTATTCCACCTTGGCGCCAGACTCCTTGATGATCTGGCCCCAGCGCGTGGCCTCGCTCTTCATGTAGGCCGTGTATTGCTGGGGCGTGCCGCCAAGAATGTCGGATCCCTGGGCGATCAGCTTGGCGCGCACCGCCTCATCTTTCAATGTCCTGTCGGTCGCCTCCCGCAGTTGCTTGACGATGGGCTCCGGCGTTCCTTTGGGCACCAGGATGCCCTGCCACGCGCCCATTTCCAGCGAGCTCATGCCGCTCGCTTCCTTGATCGTCGGGATCTCCGGCAGCAGCGTCGAGCGCTTGGCGCTGGTGATGGCCAGGGCTTTCAGCTTGCCGCCCTTGATCAGCGGCTGGGCGTCGCTCAGCGGCAGGAACATGAACTGCGTCGAGCCCGCGATCAGGTCGGTGATCGCCGGCGCGCTGCCCTTGTAGGCGACATGGGTCACCTGGATGCCGGTTTCCTTGGCAAAGAGCGCGCCGCCGAGATGGAGCAAGGCGCCAGCACCGGATGACGCGTAGTTCAGCTTGCCGGGGTTTGCCTTGGCGTAGGCCACCAGTTCATGCACGTTCTTCACCGGCAGGCCTGGCGTGGTGACCAGGACCAGCGGCACGATGGCGGTGAGCGAGACCGGCACGAAATCCGCGAACGTATCGAATTGCACGTTCTGGTACAGCGCCGGGGCCAGCACCACGGCGGAGGTGCTGTAGAAGATGGTGTAGCCATCGGCCGTGGCGCGCTTGGCCTCCGTTGCCGCGATGTTGCCGCCGGCGCCGGGCTTGTTGTCCGGCACGACGGACGTGGACAGCTGCTTGCCGAGGCCCTGCGCGACGATGCGCGCGTTGATGTCGGCCGAGCCCCCGGGCGGGAAGCCCACGATCATCCGGATCGGCTTGCCGGGATAGGTGTCCGAGGCCAGCGCGGGCGTGGCCGCGATGGCGGGCAAAACAATGGCTGCCGCCAGCAATGCATGGGCGAGTTTGTGCATGGTGTCTCCTTTTTATTTTGAAAGCGGATTCGGGCGAAGCGAGGAGGCTGGCTATGGCTGGTTGGACAGCAGCCAGCCAAGCGCGTCCTGGATCGTGGGGTTGTCCTGGATGGGATGCGCATCCAGCGCCGCGGCCGTGGCCTTGAAGCGCGCTTCGACACCGGGCAGGACCAGTGAGGGAAGCCCGGCGCGTGCAAGTTCCTTTTGCGCTTCCAGCACCTCGTGCGTGCGGCGCTTGGCATGGATGGTGTGGGTGCGGACCAGCATGTCGATAAAGCCGGCCAGCGGTGCTTCATCGATGTCGCGCAGCACGCCATAGAGCTTGTCGCGCACGCCTTGCTTCTCGGCGGCCATCAGCAGCTCCACGGACAGGGCTTCCATGCCCTTGGTGAAGACGCTGCGCAGGATCTTCAGCGAGATCGCATCACCGGCCACGCCGCCTTCCACGGCTTCGGCCTTGCCGCCGGCCGCGTTGACCAGCTTGCAGAATTCGGCTGCGGATGCGCCGGCGCACAGCAGCGGGGTGCGATGCAGCGACAGCGAGATGGCGCCCATCACGGCCACGTCGACATACGCGAGCCCGGCTGCGGATGCCGCGGCGGTGGCCTCGCGTTTGTCCTCGGGGCTGGCGGTCGTCAGGTCCGCGTAGCTTGCGCCTGCTTTCATGTGCGCATGGCAGTTGCCCGCCACGGCCAGCGCAGCCGATCCGAATACGCAGGACAAGACCCAGTCGGCCGAGGCGAGCCAGGGGCCGATTGCCGCATGGACGGGAAGGCCCCGGGCGGTGGCGAGTGCCTTGCCCGCGGGGGAGAGGTGGGTGTCGCAGAGGTGGAGCTGCACGCCCGGCAGGCTTGCCAGGGCGGTGGCGTAGCAACGGCCGACTTCCCCCAGGCCAATGATTGCGATGTTCAAGACTATCTCCTGGCTGATTTCGGCCAAGAGTACATAAAAAAAACAGTCTCAACAATCTGAAATAACTAACCTGCGGGTATACCTCTAAATTCTTGACCTATCTTGCGACTTTTTCGCGGGGTCACGTCAGATTTGTACTCAATTTGTTTTGTCGGCGGCTTCGTCGCCGGCGTCGGCATCGTGCTGCAACCCCGCCGGCGCCGAGTCCAGGCGGCGACTCATGAAGCGCTGGTTGGAGATATGGAGGTGGACCGACATAAGCTGCGCGGCCAGCTCGCCGTTGTGCAGCTCCATCGCCAGCACGATGTCCTGGTGATGATGCAGGCTGCGCCTGAGGTCATCGAGTTCATAGAGGAAGAACGAGCGGACGATGACCGGCATGTCGATCATCGTCTCCAGCATGGACTTCAGGCGGTTGGAGCCGGATGCCTCCAGCAGCAGGCGGTGAAAGGCGCTGTTCGCCGCCTGTATTTCCGCGATGGCGTCATCCCCTTTGGCGCCGGCTTCGATCACGGCCGCCATGCGCGCGTTGCAAGCCTTGAGCGCGGTGATGGTCTGCGCATCCGCCCGCTCGGCGGCAAGCCTGGCCGCGTACGGCTCCAGCAGCGAGCGCAGGCTGAACATCTCCTCGATGTCCCAGCGCGTCCAGCCCGCGACAAACACGCCGCGGCCGGTCTGCGCCACGGCCAGCCCGTCGTCGATCAGGCGCTTGAGCGCGGCCCGCACGGGCGTCCTGCTGACGCCCATTTCCTCGGCGATGTGTTCTTCCTTCAGCTGTGTGCCCGCCGTGTAGTGACCTGCCACGATGCGCTTTTTCAGCTGCTCGTAGGTCTGTTCGCTTCCTTTTTTCATAGCTGGCTTTGTTCTTTCCGGGGCGTGCCCATGCCGGGCGGCGCGCGATGTCCTCGGCGCGACGGGGATGCAATTTGCGCGCAAGCGTGCACACCATGCGCGGCGGCAATCGTATCAGACCGCATGTCGGTGCCGGAAAACGCCCTTGGAGGAGGCGGGCAGGAATGGCCGTCGTTTTGGTGAGGCGGTTGACGCACCTTTTGTTGCTTTATGTATTCAATTTGTATCCATCCTTGCTGCGCGCGGAGCGGATTCTGATTTTTTTGGCTGTATTTTCTTTGTCCAATCCTTTCCTTGCATATTATTGTACTTTTTTTGTATTATTCGGAGATCGCAAGCGCGCTGCAGGCGCGAGCGGGCAAGCAGGCGGCCGCAAGAGCCCCTCTACTTCAAGACACCAAAGGAAACGAAAGGAAAGCCATGATCATCTCCCCGGAACAGATCACGCGCCTGAAGGCGCTCGGCGCGGCCACGATTCACGAGGCGCAAGGGCAGAAGGGCGCGGTCGACGTTGGCCTCAAGCCGCTGGACCCCACCTTGCGCATGGCCGGGCCGGCTGTGACGGTGGACCTGCGTCCCAGCGACAACCTGATGATTCACTACGCGCTGACCAAGACCAGGCCGGGCGACGTGCTGGTGGTCGATGCCAAGGGCTTTCTCGAAGCCGGCCCATGGGGCGACCTGCTGACGCTCGCCGCGCAGAAGCTCGGCCTGGCCGGGCTTGTGGTCAACGGTTCGGTACGCGACGGCAACGCCATCATCGAGATGGGCTTCCCGGTTTTCTGCCGGGGGCTGTCGATCAAAGGCACCAACAAGCATCAGCCAGGCCGCGTGAACGTGCCGGTGAGCCTTGGCGACGTGCTGGTGAATCCCGGCGACATCATCGTGGGCGACCGCGACGGCCTGGTGGTGGTCGATGCAAACGAGGTAGACAGCGTGATTGCCAGGAGCGCCGACCGGGAGCTGAAGGAAGCGAAGATCCGCGAAGAGCTGGAGAAGGGCAAGACGATGGTCGAGCTGCTCGGGCTGGGGGATACGTTGCAGCGCTACGGGCTGGTTTGACGGCAGGTAGTGCCGCACGGCGGCAAGTATGCGGCAGCAACCCGGGGCAGCAAAGCGTCCCGGACAGGGGCACAGTTGTGCCCCTTTTTGCGATTCAAGGCGCTAGCAGCAGGCGCTCGATGCAGGCCCTGCGCTCTTCCTTCTGCGCCGCGGTACCCTGGTGGGAAAGGAGGGACTCCGACAATTCATAACTGTATAGTGCGAACGCCCTGGCGCGCGCCTCGGGGATGTCGAACCCGAGTGCGCTGAAGCACTGCGAGATATAGGACAGGCGCTTGGCATCCACCTCGTCGAGCACCTGGCGTACCCGCTCTTCCCGGCGGGCCCAGGCGCGGATGGCAAGCTCGGTTGACGCCGCTTCCTGCGCGGCGGTACCCCGGAACGGCAACGCGAGCAGATCCCGGACCAGCTCCCGGGGCGGCAGCCCGCGGCGCTCGAAGCGGTAGATGATCTGCTCGGTGGCCTCATCGCGCCATGCGGTCAGCATGCGCTGCAGCAGGTCTTCACGATCCTTGAAGTGCCAGTAAAAGCTGCCGCGCGTGACTTCCAGTTCCTTGGCCAGCACTTCGACGCGCACTGCGTCTACGCTGCGGCTGACCAGCAGATTGCGGGCAGCCATGATCCAGTCTTCCGGCGTAAGTTGGTTGCGAGGGGCTGCGGAACTTGTCCCCGTGCCTTTTGGCATAGTGCCTCCAATAAATATGGTGAGGATTGTACTTCCCTCCTTCAATGCAGTTATGTACGGTAAGGTTCTCGGCATCTCCGGGGGTAAACACCGATGAATTCGCCGGAATACTCGCTTGACCGGATCCATTTCACTTCCTACCATACACATACGTATGTGTATGGAGAAATTGAGATGAGTCAGCATGAAGGCGTCGGCTTGACCTTGACCGCCGCGGAACACCAAACCAACTACTTTGACCAGGGCACGGGCAAGCCGCTGTTCCTGCTGCATGGCTCGGGGCCGGGCGTGTCCGGCTGGTCGAACTGGAAGGGCGTAATGGGCGAACTTGCCAAGACCTTCCGCGTCATCGTTCCGGACATCGCCGGCTTCGGCTTTACCGAATTCAAGGAAGGCACGAAGTACGACATCAAGCTGTGGGTGCGGCATCTGGTCGGCATCATGGACGCACTGGATATCGAGAAGGCTTCGTTTGTCGGCAACTCCTTTGGCGGCGCGCTCTCCGTGGGCCTGGCCGTGTTCGATCCGAAGCGCGTCGAGCGCCTGGTGCTGCTGGGCACGCCGGCAGGGGAGTTCGAGCAGACGCCGGGCCTGCGCTCGGCATGGGAGTACGAGCCGTCGCCGGAGAACATGGAAAAGACAATGCGCCTGTTCCCTTTCGACCAGTCGATCATCACCCCGGAGATGGTGCAGTCCCGCTACGAGGCCAGCGCCCGTCCCGGCGCGCAGGACGCGTTGCGCAAGCTGCTGCCCAAGCCGAATGCGCAAGGCCCGACCCTCGTCAAGGGCTTCCCGCCAGCTGCCATCGCCAAGATCGAGGCGCCTACGCTGGTGCTGCACGGACGCGAAGACCGCGTGGTGCCGCCGGCATGCGGCCAGTTGCTGGCAAGCACGATCCCGCAGGCGGACCTGCACCTGTTCGGGCAATGCGGGCACTGGGTCCAGACCGAGCGGCGCGCCGATTTCCTGAGCCTGGTCGGCAACTTCTGCGCATAAGACCATGAGCCGCAATGTCCTCGAAAAGGTCCTGTACCAGCTCACGGTGGATCGCTCGGCCAAGCAGCGCTTTCGCGACGATGCCGATGCCTACCTGCGGCGCTTTGCCCTCAGCGAGGCCCAGCGGGCCATGTTGATGCAGTTCGATGTGCTTGGCCTGCAGCAAGCGGGTGTCAACCCGATGCTGACCATGGGCTTCTGGCAGGAGCTGTCCCCGGAGCGCGACATGCGCGCCTACATGAAGAAGCTGCGCCCGGTCGGCTCGGCCGAGACGTTGCACAGCGCCGCCTTGAAGCGCTAGGAACAGGAACAGGAACAGGAACAAAGATGGGAAAGATCGTAGGTGGCTTCCTGGTGCCCCATGACCCGGTGATGTTCGTCGCGCCCGAGGCGCCGGCACCCGCGGTGCGCGAGCGCATGTGGAACGCCTTCAAGACTTGCGCGGCGCGGCTGGCCGGGCTGGCGCCCACCAGCGTGGTGATCGTGGGCGCGGACCACTACATGCTGTTTGGCACGGGTTGCCTGCCCAGCTACCTGATCGGCACGGGCGATGTCGATGGCCCGCTCGACGCCATGCCGGGCCTCAAGCGTGGCGTGATACCGAACAGCGAAGCGCTGGCGGCGCATATCGCTGCCGAAGGCCACGCGAACGGGTTCGACTGGGCGGTGGCGCGCGCGCTGACGGTGGACCACGCCATCGGCATTCCAAACCAGCTGATGGTGCAGCCGATGCGGGAAGCGGGCCACGCCGTGGGCACCATCCCGGTGTACCTCGCCGCCGGCGTCGACCCTTATATCCGGATGGCGCGCGCCATCCAGGTCGGCCACCAGATCCGCGATGCGGTCAGCGCTTATCCGGAGGATGAACGGGTTGTGGTGATCGGCAGCGGCGGCATCAGCCACTGGGTCGGCACGGCGGAGATGGGGCGGGTCAACGAGGCTTTCGATCGCGAGATCCTGGCTTATGCCGAACGCAACGATCTGCAGGCGCTTGCTGCGCTCAGCGACGAGTACATCCTCGCCAACGGTGGCAACGGCGGCATGGAGATTCGGAACTGGGCCTGCGCCATGGGCGCGCTGGAAGGCGCGCGCGGCGAGACCATCGCCTACGAAGCCGTCCCGGAATGGGTGACCGGCCTGGGATTTGTCCAGCTGCACCTGCAGTGACGCAATATCCGGCGCTTGCGCCGGGCAAGAAGGAATGACAGCGATGAGCAATAAAGTTTTCCTGATCCAGCGTGAAGCGCTGGCGCCGGGCCAGGTGTGCAAGGTCGAGACATCGGGCTGCCCGCTGGCTGTCTACAACATCGACGGCGAGTACTTCGCCACCAGCGATGTTTGCACGCATGCCACGGCATCCCTGTCCGAAGGCGAGATCGTCGATGGCGACCTGATCGCCTGCCCGGTCCACGACGGCCAGTTCCATATCCCGACCGGACAGGCCGTCGGGTTCCCGTGCACCGTCGACCTGCGCACTTACAAGGTCATCGTCGAGGCTGACCAGATCTACGCCGATCTCGACGAAGAGTCCGAAGCGGCGTCGTCGGCTATCTGAAGCCATTGAGAGAGTGAACATGACACACGACTGCAGCGGCAACTGCGAACGCTTGCGCAAGGATCCCGCCAGCGCGCCCCTGCGCGACCTGGATCGCCTGTTGGACCTGAACGCTGGCAGGCTGTCGCGCCGCGTCTACTGGGACCAGCGCATCTACGAGCAGGAACTGGAAAAGATCTTCGCGCGCAGCTGGCTCTTTCTCGCGCATGAATCGCAGATTCCCAAGGCGGGCGACTACGTCACCACGTATATGGCGGAAGACAACGTGATCGTGGTGCGGCAAAAGGACGCTTCCATCCGTGCCTTCCTGAACACCTGCCCGCATCGCGGCAACAAGCTGAACTTCACCGACGCGGGCAACGCGCGCAGCTTTGTCTGCAACTACCATGGCTGGAGCTTTGGCATCGATGGCGCCTTGCGTGGCATGGCGGGGCAGGAGCTGTTCGAGGCCAGCGGCATGGACCGCTCGGAACACGGCTTGCACCCGGTTGCCAAGGTAGCGAGCTACAAGGGGCTGGTGTTCGGCAACATGGATCCGGATGCGCCCTCGCTGGAGGACTTCCTGGGCGACTTCCGCTATTACCTCGACGTCATGCTGGACATGGACGGCGAGGGCACGGAGTTTGTCGGCAGCTGCGTCAAGTCGGTGATCAACTGCAACTGGAAAGTCCCGGTCGAGAACTTCATCGGTGATATCTACCACGCGCTGTGGACCCATGACTCCGCCGCGCGCGCCATGCTTGGCGGCCCGGTGGCAGAGGTCTTCAAGGATCCGGATTCGTACCATGTCAATGTCAACGGGCACGGCTGGGAATTCAACCTGGACGTCGTCGGCAATGCCGCGACCCTGGGCGACAAGGAGATCCGGAAATACCTGTACGGGATCCAGCCCAAGGTGGCCGAGCGGCTTGGCGAGTTCCGCTCGAAGATGATCGGCTCGATTTCCTCGGTCAGCGTCTTCCCGAACCTTTCCTTCCTGCCGGGGCAGAACACCTTCCGCGTCTGGCATCCGCGCGGCCCGGGCAAGATCGAGCTGCACACCTGGACCATCGTCAACAAGAGCGCGCCGCAGGACATCAAGGATCGCTGGCTAAAGGGCACCATGCTGACGTTCTCGCCCTCCGGCGTGTTCGAGATGGACGATGGCGAGAATTTCGAGTTCTCTACCCGCACCAATGCCGGCTTCGTCACGCGCCAGCAAGACCTGTACATGGGCCTGGGCCTCGACTCCCGGCTGGAGGGCAGCGAGCTGCCTGGCAATGTCTATCGCAACCAGGTGAACGAAGCCAACCACCGCGCGTTCTACCAGCGCTGGCTGGACCTGATGCAGGCGCGCGCCTGGGATGAAGTCCCGGTGCGCGACAAGCCAAGCTTGCCTGAGAGCGCGTTCGTCAACGACAGCCTGAAGGAGGTCGCATGAGCGCGCTCCCTCAACAATTGCCGCAGGCCCTGGCGCTGCAGGCGGTGGACCTTGCCACTGCGCATCGGGTGCAGCAGTTCCTCTATCGCGAGGCGCGCCTGCTCGACAGCGAGGCGTGGAGCGACTGGCTGGCGCTGATGACGGACGACATCCACTACTGGATGCCGGCCATCGAGAACCGCCGCCGCGCGGACAAGCTGGGTGCCTACGGCGTGGGGCGTGGCGCGTATTTCGACGACAACCACTTCGACCTGGAACGCCGCGTGGCCCGCTTCAAGCAACCCTCCGCATGGGCGGAGGATCCGCCGACCCGCCATGTGCACGTCATCAGCAATATCGAAGCGTACGCGGGCGCGGCCGATGACGAGTTCATCGTGCATTCGGTCTTCGTCAACTACCGCAGCCGGGGCGAGGCGGACAACGATCTGTTGCTTGGCCGGCGCGAGGACGTGCTGCGCGCCCATGGCGAGGATTTCCGGATCGCCCGGCGCAAGATCGTCATCACGCAGTCCCTGCTGATGTCCAAGAACCTCAATACTTTCTTCTGACCATGGGCTGGCTCGATAACGATGTGGCATTGGTGACCGGCGCCAACTCGGGCATTGGCCTGGCGGTCACCCGCAGATTCCTGGCGGAGGGCGCAGCCGGCGTCGGCGTGCTGGTGCGCAATGCACAGAGCGCTGACGCCATGCGCGCAGAGTTTGGCGACCGCGTGGCGATCACCGTGGGCGACGTGCGCTCGGAAGACGCCAACGCGCAGGCGGTGCAGGCCACCGTCAAGGCCTTCGGCAAGCTCGACACCCTGGTTGGCAACGCTGGAGTATGGGACCACTTCGCCACGCTGCGCAAGCTGGAGCCGGGTGTGGTCAGCGCGACCTTTCGCGAGGTGTTCGACGTCAACGTGCTGGGCTACCTGCTGGCCGCTCATGCCGCCGCGCCCGCACTGCGTGAGAGCCGCGGCAGCATGATCTTCACGCTGTCGAACGCCAGTTTTTATGCCGGCGGCGGAGGCCCGGTCTACGTGGCCTCCAAGCACGCCTGCGTGGGCCTGATCCGGCAGCTTGCTTACGAACTGGCGCCGGACATCCGCGTGAACGGCGTGGCACCCGGCGGCACGGTGACCCCGTTGAAGGGCCCGGAAGCCCTTGGCAAGCAGGAGGCCCGACTGTCGGAGATTCCCGGCTTCTCGGACGCCGTGGCCAACGCAATGCCGCTGGGCTTTATCGCCCAGCCGGAGGACCACACCGGGCACTACGTGCTGCTGGCCTCGCGCACCAATTCCCCGGCAACCACGGCCGCCATCCTGCAAAGCGACTGCGGCTGGGAAGTCCGCGGGCGGCCAGGGCGGCGCTAGCCGATCAGCATGAGACAAGAACGAGACAAGATGAACGCCCCCAACGCATCGCCCAACACATCAGCCTGCGCCTCGCACGCTGCCGTGCGCAACGTCTTCGCCCGCGCGCGTCTGCCGGTCATGGGCGCGCCCATGTTCCTGGTCTCCGGCCCGGAACTGGTGGCCGCCAGCCTGAAGGCCGGCATCGTCGGCACCTACGCCGCCCCGAACGCGCGCAACCTGGCCGCGCTCGATGCGGCGCTGGCGCAGATCGCAGCCGAGGCCGCCCATCACCCGCAAGTGCCCTGGGCACTGAACATGATCGTCCACAGCAGCTATGACCGCTTCGAGGCGGAAATGGCACTGGTGGAACGGTATCGCCCAGGCATCGTGACCACGGCGCTGGGCAGCCCCCGGCGCGTGCTCGAGCGCGTGCACGGCTACGGCGGGCTGGTGATGGCGGATGTCATCTCGCCGGCACTGGCCCGCAAGGCGATCGACGCCGGAGTCGATGGCCTGGTGCTGGTCACCAGCGGTGCCGGCGGCCACACCGGCACCTATCACCCCTTCGCCTTCCTGGCGGAAGTGCGCCGCTTCTGGGACGGCCCGGTTGGGTTGGCGGGCGCCATATCCAGCGGTGCGCAGATACGGGCCGCGCAGTTGCTGGGCGCCGATTTCGTGGTGGTCGGCACCCGCCTGATCGCAACGCGGGAGAGCATGGCGGCGCCCGCTTACCGCGACATGCTGGTGGCCAGCAATATGGAGGACCTGGTGCAGTCCACCGCCGTTTCGGGCGTGATGGCGAACTGGCTCAAGCCGACGGTTGCGGCGGCGGGATTCACCCCCGACAAGCTCAAGGAGGAGAAGAAGATCGATTTCTCCGGCGACATTGCCTCGGCGCCGAAGGCATGGCGGGACGTGTGGTCGGCAGGCCATGGTGTCGGCGCGATCGATGCGGTCGGCTCGGTCGAGGACGTGGTCACGGCGCTGGCTGACAGCTATGCCGCCTGCCTGGCGGGAGAAGCTGAGCAGATCCTGCAGTTGCTGCCGAGATATCGCGCAGCCCAGGCCGCCGCCGTGGAGCGGTTCGCCGCCGCCTGACCTGGCGGACAAGCAGGCAAAGACCAGACAACAAGCATCACGAGGTAGACGACGATGAAAGATACCCCCATCCAGCAGGCGGCCGAGGCTCTGTACCAGGCCCGCCGCGAGCGCAGCCCCATCGCCAGGGTCTCGGAGACCTTCGGCATCGACGGACTCGAGGCGGCCTATGCCGTTGCCGCCGCCAACACGGGACGCGCGCTGCGCGAAGGCCGCGTCATCAGCGGCAAGAAGATCGGCCTGACATCGAAGGCCGTGCAGGCGCAACTCGGCGTCGACCAGCCGGATTTCGGCGTGTTGTTCGCGGACATGGAGTTCCTGTCCGGCGCGGCCATTCCCTCGGGCTCACTGATCCAGCCGAAGGCGGAAGGGGAGGTCGCCTTCGTCATTGGCCGCGATCTTGATGACGAGGCAATGACCTGGGGGCGTTTCCTCCGTGCCATCGAATTCGCATTGCCCGCCATCGAGATCGTCGACAGCGCCATCCAGGACTGGAAGATCACGCTGGTCGATACGGTGGCGGACAACGCGTCCTGCGGTCTCTACGTGCTCGGCACCGATCCGAAGCGCTTGACCGACCTGGCGCTGGCCGATTGCGCGATGCGTTTCACGCGCAATGCCGAACCGGCGTCGGAGGGCAACGGCGCCGCCTGCCTGGGCCACCCGCTGCATGCCGCCTGGTGGCTGGCACGCACCATGACCGTGATGGGCGAGCCGCTGCGGGCTGGCGACGTCGTGCTCTCTGGCGCGCTTGGGCCCATGTTCAAGATCGGCAGTGGCGACGCGCTGCATCTGGAGATCGAAGGGCTGGGGCAGGTGCGCTGCCAGGTGGATTGACGCTAACGCCCGTCGCAAGAACGGGCGATTCGGAGACAACAATGGGAATCAAATACGCTGCCGCAATTGCGGCGGGGATCATGGTGTCCGCGTGGGCCGCTACGGGCTGCATTCTCGCCAAGCTGGAGGAGGGCGCATGGACGCAAACCAATTGACTCGCGCGTCCGCCGTCGGCCGCCGCGCCGCCGGACCAGATGCTGGCCTGCGGCTGGCAGAGCCCAGCATCCTGCGCACCGACCTGCCCGATGGCAGCTTTGTCTTACGCTCCTCGGTACCGCTGGCAGATTTCGATCGCTGCATCGGCGAATGGCTCGCACGATGGGCGGCCAAGGCGCCTGCGCGCGTCTTCCTGGCGGAGCGCCGAGGTTCGGGCTGGCATACCGTCAGCTACGGCGAGGCCCATGCCACGGTCCGCAATATCGGCCAGGCGTTGCTGGATCTCGATATTGCGCCGGAAGATCCCGTGGTCGCGCTGTCGGACAACAGCGTGAACCTGGCACTGCTGTCGCTGGCGGCCATGCACGTGGGACTGCGCATCGCGGTGGTGTCGTCAGCCTATACCAGGATGAGCAGCGATCACGCCAAGCTGCACGCCATCCTCGCCAGCTTGCATCCCGGCCTCGTCTATGCGGAGGACGCCGCCTTGTACGCAGCGGCGATACGGCGCGCCGGGCTCTCGTGCCCCGTGGTCTATGCGCAGGGCGCGGCCGGCGGCGAGTTGCCGTTCTCCGCGCTTTGCGCGGCCAGTGCCGGGCCCGGCGTGGATGAGGCGCTGCGCAGCATCACGGGCGCCACCATAGCCCGCATCCTGCTGACTTCCGGCTCCACTGGGGCCCCCAAGCTGGTGCCGAATACGCACGAGATGCTGTGCGCCAACCAGCAGATGATCGCGCAGTGCTGGCCGTTCGTCGACGAAACGCATCCCGTGGTGCTGGACTGGCTGCCGTGGAGCCATACCTTCGGCGCCAACCACAATTTCAACCTGGTGCTGCGCAATGGCGGCGCCCTGTACATCGACGACGGCCGCCCCGCGCCGGGCCTGATCGAGCGGACCATCGAGGGCATCCGCCAGGTTCGCCCGACGCTGTTCTTCAATGTGCCCAAGGGCTATGACGCGTTGCTGCCCTACCTGGAGGCGGATGAAGCCCTGGCCACGGCGCTGTTCGAACGGCTGGACATGCTGTTCTTCGCGGCCGCGGCCCTGCCGCAGAGGACTGCGGAGCGCCTGCGCGCGGTGGCGCGCGGCGCCCGGCATCGATCGTTGTTCTTCACGACGGAGTGGGGTTCGACGGAGACTTCGCCAGTGGTGACCAGCGCGCATTTCTCGTCCTCGGACCCGCGCAATATCGGCGTGCCTGTTCCCGGCGTCGAGCTGAAGTTCGTGCCGTGCCAGGGCAAGCACGAACTGCGGGTGCGCGGGCCGTCTATCTTCGCTGGCTATCTCGGCGACGAGGAGAAGACGCGCGCCGCGTTCGACGAGCAAGGCTTCTACTGCATGGGCGATGCGGGCCGGCTCGCCGATCCGGCCGACCCGAACAGCGGCGTCATCTTCGATGGCCGGGTGTCCGAAGACTTCAAGCTGACGACGGGCACCTGGGTATCGGTCGGCTCGCTGCGCGTGCGCGCGGTCTCGGCGATGTCGCCCTATGCGCTGGATATCGTCGTCACCGGGCACGATCGCGATGAAGTCGGCTTGCTGGTGTTTCCCAGCGCGAAGCTGCGTGCGCTTGCCAACGACCAGGACGGCACGCTTTGCGGTAAGTCGCTGGGGCTGGTGCCGGCCGTGCGGCGAGCGCTTGGCGCGGTGCTGGCCGACCTTGGCAGGGGTGCCGGGTCTTCCCAGCGGCCGGCGCGCGCGGTGCTGCTATCCGCCGCGCCGGCGATCGAGCAGGGCGAAATCACCGACAAGGGCTACATCAACCAGCGCGCGGTACTGACGCTGCGCGCCAGCGATGTGGATCGCCTGTATTCGGACTGCCAGTCCGTGATCTATCCAAACAACATCTCCCAGGGCTAACGGAAGCAATCATGACCCAGACACTGAAGGCCGCGATCGTCGGCTCCGGCAATATCGGCACGGATCTGATGATCAAGATCCTGCGCCATGGCCAACACCTCGAAATGGGCGTCATGGTCGGCATCGACCCCGCCTCGGACGGTCTTGCGCGCGCCGCCCGGCTTGGGGTTGCCACGTGCGCGACGGGCGTGGCTGGCCTGGTCGACATGCCGGCGTTCGCCGATATCGACATTGTGTTCGATGCCACCTCGGCCGGCGCCCATATCGAGAACGACAAGCTGTTGCGCACACGCAAGCCGGGCATTCGCGTGGTCGACCTTACGCCGGCCGCCATCGGCCCGTATTGCGTCCCCGTGGTCAACCTCGATGCCAACCTCGATGGCCGCAACGTCAACATGGTCACCTGCGGCGGGCAGGCCACCATTCCCATCGTCGCGGCCGTTGCCTCGGTGGCACAGGTTCACTACGCGGAGATCGTGGCTTCGATCTCCAGCAAGTCGGCCGGACCGGGCACGCGCGCCAATATCGACGAGTTCACGGAAACCACCTCCCGTGCGCTGGAAGTGGTAGGTGGCGCCCGCAAGGGCAAGGCCATCATCGTGCTCAATCCGGCGGAGCCGCCGCTGTTGATGCGTGACACGGTGTACACGCTGTCGGATATGGCGGACACCACGCGCATCGAGGCAGCGGTGGCGGCCATGGTGGCTCGCGTCAACGCCTACGTGCCCGGCTACCGGCTCAAGCAACGGGTGCAGTTCGAGCGATTCGACGAAAGCCAGCCGCTGAACATCCCGGGTGTCGGGCGCATGAGCGGGCTGAAGACCTCGGTCTTCCTCGAAGTGGAGGGCGCCGCTCACTATCTGCCCGCCTATGCCGGCAACCTGGACATCATGACTTCGGCAGCGCTGGCCACCGCCGAGCAGCTCGCGCGGCGCGAGCTTGCCGCGCGCGAGGCCGCGGTAGCGTGAAGAACCCAAGCCCAGGACAAAGCCCAGGACGAAAGATGGAAACCAAGCTCTATATCTCCGATGTGACCCTGCGGGACGGCTCGCACGCCATCCGCCACCAGTACAGCATTGCGCAGGTCAAGGCCATTGCGCGCGCGCTGGATGAGGCCAACGTCGATTCAATCGAAGTCGCGCATGGCGACGGCCTGCAAGGCTCCTCATTCAACTACGGCTTCGGCGCGCACAGCGACGTGGCGTGGATCGCAGCCGCCGCCGAATCTGTCACCCGCGCCAAGATCGCCACCTTGCTGCTGCCGGGAATCGGCACCACGCATGACCTGCGCGCCGCCTATGACGCCGGGGCTCGCGTGGTCCGGGTGGCAACGCATAGCACCGAGGCGGACATTTCCCGCCAGCATATCGAGTACGCGCGCGAACTCGGCATGGATACCGTGGGCTTCCTGATGATGAGCCACATGACAACGCCGCAGGCTCTCGCCCAGCAAGCCAAGCTGATGGAAAGCTACGGCGCCACCTGCGTCTATGTGGTGGACTCCGGCGGTGCACTGACCATGAACGACGTGCGCGACCGCTTCCGCGCCTTCAAGGACGTGCTGGATCCCGCCACGCACACCGGCATGCACGCGCACCACAACCTCAGCCTGGGCGTGGCCAACTCCATCGTCGCGGTCGAGGAAGGCTGCAACCGGATCGACGCCAGCCTGGCCGGGATGGGCGCCGGCGCGGGCAATGCGCCGCTGGAAGTGTTCATCGCTGCGGCCGAGCGCCAGGGCTGGTCGCATGGCTGCGACCTCTACAAGCTGATGGACGCCGCTGACGACCTGGTGCGCCCGCTGCAGGACCGTCCGGTGCGGGTCGACCGCGAGACGCTCGCCCTGGGCTACGCGGGCGTGTATTCGAGCTTCCTGCGGCACGCGGAAACGGCGGCTGCCCAGCATGACCTGAAAACGGTCGACATCCTGGTTGAACTCGGCAAGCGCCGCATGGTGGGAGGGCAGGAAGACATGATCGTGGACGTCGCCCTGGATCTGAAGGCACGGCAACTGGAAGCGCAAGATGGCGCCCGACACTGAAGCGCAGCTGGCGCGGCCAGCGGACCAGGCCGAGCCGGGGGTGACACTGACCTTCGCGCCGGCGGGTGTCCAGTTGCGGTGTGCGCCCGGCGCGTCGCTGCTGGATACTGCCGTGTCGCAAGGCTTCTTCCCGAAACACAGTTGCCGCCGGGGCGAATGCAATGCATGCGAGGCACGGGTGATCGCCGGGGAGGTCGCATACCCTGCCGGCTTCATCCCGGAAGGGGTGCGGCCGGGGCATTGCCTGACCTGCGTGGCGCGGCCGGTGACCGATGTCATCATCGAAGCGCCGGAAGTCTGCGCCATTCCCGGCCGCCGGGTGGTGCAAGCGCCCGCGCGGGTGGCGCAGGTGCGCCGGGTGAGCCCGGACGTGGCCATCGTGTCGTTGCACGTGCAGGGAGGGACGGATTTCTCGTTTTCCCCCGGCCAGTATATGGACGTGATCCTGCGCGACGGCACGCGGCGCAGCTATTCCATGGCAAACTCACCGGATGCGCAGGGCACGATCGAATGGCATGTCCGCGCAATGCCCGGCGGGCGGTTCTCGCCGCATGTGTATGAGAAGCTGAAGCAGAGGGACGTGCTGCGGCTGGAAGGGCCCTTCGGGGCGTTCACCCTGCAGGATTCCGATGCCCCGGTCATCCTGCTGGCATCCGGCACGGGCTACGCGCCAATTGCCTCGTTCATGCGTAGCCACCACGAGGCGCTTGCAAGACGAGGTGCCACGCTTTATTGGGGTGGCCGGCGCAAGGAAGACCTCTACGCGTGGGACGACGCGGCGCACTGGGCTGCTTCCAGCGAACGCTTGCATTTCGTTCCCGTGCTGTCCGAGCCGGATGGCCCATGGACAGGGCGCACGGGCTTTGTGCACGAGGCGGTCGCTTGCGACTTCCCGGATCTCTCGGCGTTTGAGGTGTACGCCTGTGGCAATCCGCTGATGGTGGATGCAGCCAGCCACGTGCTGACGCGCGACAACGGGCTGCTTGCGGGCCGGTTCCATAGCGACGCGTTCATCACGGCAATCAAGCCGGCAAGATAGACGCCACGCCTTTCGTCGGGAAAGCGCGGTCGGGCCTGGATCAAGACATATCAAGGTATATCAAGACATAGCTAGCCGCAGCGCAGGAGGATCGTGAAAATCTCCGCGCAAACGGCATCTGGAGGAGACACAATGGCGCGCCAGGCCGCCCCCGCCTGGCGCCATCCTCAGTGCAGCCGCGTGCCCGCCGCCAGCAAACGCTCCAGGCCCTGGGCCAGCGTCATGCCCAGCGCGCGTCCCCAGCCGTGGATGGCGAGCACATGCCGGCGGTAGACGGCATGGTGGAGCAGGGCGGCAAACCTGCCTTCGATATGCCAGCCGCTCTCCTTGCCCGGCGCGGCCAGGCTGGCGATGGCGTTGCTTCCCGCCAGGCAGACCAGCGAGCCATAGTCGCGATACCGGAACCCCTCGGTGTGTTTGCCCGCCAATCGCCGTGGCAACGCTTGCGCAAGATACAGCGCTTGCTGATAGGCAACCTGCGCGCGCGTCGGGAGCTCCGCATCGAGGTCCTGGGGCCGGCAGCTGGCGCAGTCGCCGATCGCGTAGATATGTTCGTCCTCGACGCTCTGCAGCGTGGGCAGCACGCGGATCTGCCCTTTGGCATTGACCGGCAGCCCGAAGCTGGCCAGCATGCCCGGCGCGGCTATGCCGGCCGCCCACACCACGACATCCGCCTGCATGGGTGCCTGGCCGGCCATGGTCAGGCCGCTCTCGCTGACGGACGTCACGCGGGCGCCGCACTGGACGCGGATGTTCAGCCGCGCGAGCTGTTCGCCGGTGCGATCCGCGATCCGGGCGCCGAGGCCGGGGAGCACCCCGGGGGAGGCTTCTATCAGGCAGATGTCCACGTCCTTCACCGGGTCGAGCCGGTGGATGCCGTAACGGTTCAGCACGCTGGACGTGCGGCGCAACTGGGCCGCGAGCTGCACGCCGGTGGCGCCCGCGCCGACGATGGCGACGCGGACTGTGCCGGTGGGCGCTTGCGGCTGTGCCGCGGCCTGCGCGGTCTTGCGGCGCAAGGCGGTGAACACGCGGTCACGCACCTGCTCCGCGCTGCTCACGCTGTCCAGCGTCAGGGCGTGCTCACGCGCGCCGGGCACGCCGAAGTACTGCGTGACACCGCCAACGGCAAGCACCAGCTTGTCGTAGCCGATGGACTGGATCTCTGCGCCCTCGCCATGGCCGGTGCCGGCGATAGCCACGGAGATGGTGCGGTTGATGCGATCCACCGCCTGCAGGTCGCCCTGCACGTAGCGGAAGCGATGGCGCTCGGCCTGCAGCGCGAAGGACGTATGGTGAACCACGGGCTCGAGCCTGCCCGCGGCCACTTCATGCAGCAGCGGCTTCCACAGGTGCGTGGGGCTGCGGTCGACCAGCACGATTTCGGCGAGCCCTGGCTTGCCTAGCCGCCTGGCGAGGCGGGTGGCGACCTGCAGCCCGGCGGCGCCGCCGCCGACGATCACGATGGTGTTCATGGGAAACTCCGTGATTGCGGTCTTGTTGCTGCGAGTGGCTCCGGCCGCCGCTTGCCGTCCACGCTGCACTCCAGCGCGTGGAAGTCCGGCCAGAGCGCATCCGGCGATCCTGAAAGCACAACGGATCCCTCTGCCTGGCGCGGCGCATCGTCATACGCCGGCTGAACACTGGCTGTGTGCATGCCGACGGCTTGCGCGGCGCGCAGGCTGCTCGGCGTGGCGCCAACCAGCAAGGCGCGGTGCGCGGGCACGTCGGCGGTGCGCAGGATCAGCCGGTAAAGCTCGATCTCGGTTTCCCGGGGCAGCAGCGCGTCCGCCGTGGCGACGACGGTAAAGCGGCCCATCCAGTCTGGCCCGATGGCGCCATCGAGCAGCACGCGCAGCCCACGCGATGCGACCGGCGCGGCAAGCGCCAGCCGCGCGCCGCCCAGCTCCGCGCTGCGCATGAGCTGCATGGCCTGGGCACGGATTTCGATCGACTGGCCGGCACGCGCGCCGGTGCAAGCATCCTCATGCCAGCGCAGCAGGGCGTCGCGTTCTCGCGGTGCTGCGCCGAAGCCGGACTGGCGCAGGTCGTCCGCGCGGATGAGTACATCGTCCAGGGTAAGCACCAGCAATTCCAGCGACATTTTTCGTCTCCCTATGCACTACGTTTCGATACGCGGACGCGATTGCGTTTCCGGTCAGGGCACTATAAGGTAGCCGCTTCATATTGAAAAATTGGTTTATAAAACCGACCAATAGGTTTTCTACTATGAATCGCACCACCACCTTCCGGCAGCTCAATGCCATCGATGCCATTGCCCGCCTGGGCGGTGTTTCCCGCGCGGCGGAGGAATTGCACATCACGCAGCCAACGGTGTCGCTGCAGCTCAAGCTGCTCGAGGAAGCGATCGGGGCGCCGCTGCTGCAGCGCGCGGGCCGGGGCACGCAGCTCACGCCCGCCGGTGAGGTGATGGCGGGCTACGCCGGTCAGATCCTGCGGCTGTGGCGCGAAGCCACCGAGGAGGTGGCGGCGCTCAAGGGCAACCTGGCCGGCACGCTGCGGGTCGGCGCCATCACGACGGCGGAGTACCTGCTGCCCTCGATGCTGGTGGCATTCACCGCGGACCAGCCCGACGTCAAGATCAAGCTCCATGTGGGCAACCGCGAGGAGATCGTGCGGATGCTGGCCATGCATGAGATCGACCTTGCCATCATTGGCCGGCCGCCCACGGACATCCGCACGCAGGCGACGCCGTTCGCCAAGCACCCCATGGCATTCATCGCGGCGCCGGACCACCCTTTGATGGCGCGCCGCAATCTCACGCTGCAGGACCTGGTGGCGGAGAACCTGCTGGTGCGCGAGCGCGGCTCCGGCACGCGCAATACCGTGGAGCGGCTGTTCAGGGAGGCCGGCCTGCGGCTGCCCCTGGGGTCCGAGCTGTCCAGCAACGCGGCGATCAAGCGGATGGTGTCGGCAGGGTTGGGGCTTGCATTTCTCTCCCTGCACGCCTGCACCCTGGAATTCCAGGCCGGGCTGATCGGGCTGTTGCCGCTGCAAGGCAATCCCATCGAGCGCGACTGGTACGTACTGAACCTGCCGGGCGTGCGCCTGCCGCGCGTGGCGGTTGCCTTCCGTGGCTACCTGGTGGAGCAAGGCCAGGCGGAAATCAACCGGCAGCTGGAGTCCTTTGACGTGATACTGCGCCGCCTGCACGCGCGCGCCCGGCGCCAGCGCAAGGCAACGGCTGCGCAAGGGGAGCGATCATGAGGCCCGGCATGCCGATGCGCCGTGCCATGGCGGCGCTTGCGCTCGGGCTGGCATGCACGGCGGCGCAGGCCCGCGGGCCGGAGGTGCCGTACAATCCGCCTCCCATTCAGGATCTGGCGCAGATACAGCAGGCTGCGGCGGCGTTCGTGGCTGCGCAGAACCAGCAAGCGGGCACCCGCTGGGTAGCGGGCGAGCCGAACAACAAGGTGCTGGCGCCCCGCTGCGCCAAGGCCTTGGGTGTGCAATGGGCGCCGAAAAGCCAGGGGCTGTCCAGCCAGAGCGTAGCGGTGCGCTGCCCGCGTACCGCAGGCGGCTGGACCCAGCGCTGGGAGGTCTTTGTCCCGGTGAGGCAGGCCGCACGTTGACGCGCCGGCGCGTTGGCCAGTTGGTCCGTTGGCCCGCTGGCGAATGGGAAACCCCTTGGTTTGGGCAATCACTTAACAATACATGAAGAAAAAGTCTCTTCTAATTGCTGCCGCGGCAATCGCCGTCCTGGCTTACCCCGCGTATCTCTACTGTTATTACGGCGTGGCCTATGGCGGCAAGGCGTACAGCCCCAACGGGGCCTTCTACTATCAGAAATACAAGCTGGCCAGCTGGCGTAGCTGGGTGCCGATCATGGCCTTTCCGGGACAAGGCTCGGACAAGCTCTACTATGTGAACGGCTATGTGCGGGTGTACACCGCCGACGGGAAGCAGATCGGCCAGGCATCGGCGTCCGGCGTGCCGTTGGCGGAGGTGTTCTGGGCTGGCGATGCGCTGGTGGTGATGGACGGCAGCTCCGATCAGGATGGCCCCATCATGCTGCCGGGGCGCTCGGACTGACCGGCGCAAGGCATTCAAGTTTGCGGATGGCTCGCCGTTAGGAGGGGCACCCGTTGAATTCGAATGTAGACCTTGCGCCCCGCCACTGAATACGACCGCCCCGCCAGCAGGCTGCTGCCGGCCGAGATTGACGCCGGCGGGCAGCATCCCGAGCCGTCCGTCACCGACTGGCTGCTGCACGATGACCAGGTGATCCGCGAGTGCTTTCGCCATGCCGCCGCGATCCTGAAGAATGCGACGGGTGCCGCCATGACGGCGGTCACGCTGCTCGACGAGGAGCACCAGCACTATCGGGCCGCGGCGGGCATGCCGCTTTCGCCTATCTCGCGCAAGCATTCGCTTTGCGACCATGTGGCGCGGCACGGTGACCTGTTCGTGCTCGAGGACGCGCTGGCCGATCCACGCTTTGGCGAATGCATGCTGGTCAGATGCTTCCCCTTCGTGCGTTTCTACGCAGCGATCCCGATCAAGGCGCCCTGTGGCACGGTCGTCGGTGCGCTCTGCGCGATGGATTCGGCGCCGCACCGCATCACCCTGGCGCAGTGCGAGGTCTTCAGGCACCTGCGTGCCATGGTCGAGAACGATCTGAAGCTGCGCACTGCCACCGCGATCGATCCGCTCACGCAACTGTTCAACCGGCGCGCCATGCTGGAGAGCGTTCGCCGCAGATGGCATGAAACGGCCGACGGAGAAGAAATCGGCGCGGTCATGGTCGACGTCGACTGGTTCAAGCGATACAACGACGCCTACGGGCATCCGGCGGGCGACACCTGCTTGCGCGAGGTCGCATCGGTGCTGCAATCGATTGCGGATGCGCATCGCATGATCGCCGGGCGCCTGGGCGGGGAAGAGTTCGGGCTGCTTCTGTGCGGCGCGCCACGGCCAGCGCTGGAGACGGCGCTGGAAGACCTGCGCCTGAGCGTGGAGCGCTTGAAGATAGAGCACCGCGGCTCGCCGTTCGGCAGCGTGACGCTGAGCATCGGCGCATCGCTGGCGCGCAAGAAGGGCGCCGTCGAGCCCGGGTCTCGCGAGGGGTTCGCGCTTGCGGACCGCGCGCTCTATATGGCCAAGGCCGACGGCAGGAACAAGGTGGTCATCATCTAGATGGGCAACTCGCTGGCTGGCTAACTCGCTAGCAGGCCGCCGTGCCTGCGGCGGCCTGCGCCCATTGCACGAACCCGGCATGGCGCGCCAGCAGGCGGCGTGCCGTGTTGTAGTCCGGCGAATCGATGCGCGGGCCCTGCGCGAGCTTGCCGTCGCGCACCGCCTCATACCTGCCAACCCTGTCTTGCGCCTGCGCGACCTGCTGCGCCGATGGCGTCAGCGCGGCGTGTATCGCGGCGACCTGATGCGGGAACACCGTGCATTTCGCCTTCAGCCCGATCCGCCGGGCCCAGGCGAGGTCCTCAGCCAGCGCCGTAGCATCCTGGTAGTTGAACGGACAGTCGATCGGCACGCAGCCCGCGGCAATGCAGTCCACGAGGAAGCGCGAGCGCACATGATGCAGCTCGACGCCGTCCGGGCCGCGCACCGCATCGAGATCCGCGCTCAGGTCTTCCGCCGCCAGCAGGCAGGCACTGACGCGCGGGCTGGCCGACAGGATGGCTGGCGCGGCAACGATGCCCCGCGCGGATTCCAGCGTCGGCACGATCTCGGTGTGGCCTTGCGGCAAGCCAAGCTCGCGCTCAAGGCCGGTGATCAGCTGGTCGAGCGCCAGGATCTGCGCGCCCGACTCGGTGTGCGGCAGCAGGATCGCCGCGGGCGCGCCCGGCAGCACGCCGCGCAGGTCTTCCAGCCCATCGCCATCCAGCTTGTTGACGCGCACGGCGCCGACAATGCCGCGCGCCCGGCATTCGCCCATCAGGGCGGCGATCCGCGCGCGCGCCGCGGGACGGTCCGCGGGGCTGGTGAATTCCTCCAGGTCGGCGACCACCACATCCGGGCCGCTCTCCAGGGCCGCGTGCTGGCGGACGGGGTCCAGGCCGGGCACGAACAGCCAGCTGCGCCGCAGTCCAGGCGGCCGTCTTGTTGCTTGGGTGCTCATGGCGTTTCTCTCGTAGCGGGCGCGTGGCCATCGCCCTGGAACAGCACGGCACTGGCCGGCTCACCCGCCTGCAGGCGGGCCAGGATCGTCGGCTCGGCTTCATCGGAAGCCAGCGCCTGGTTGATGATGCCGGCGGCGACATCCGGCGCCAGGAACAGCACGCCGTTGTCATCCGCCAGCACGATGTCTCCCGGGTTGACGGTGACGCCGCCGCAGATCACCGGCTCATTGACGGCGCTGCCGCCGTCGTCGATGCGCTTGGTGGTCAGGACGCTGGTGCCGCGCGCGAACACCGGCATCCCCATGGCGCGCAGCTCCAGGATGTCCGTCACCACGCCGTCCACGATGATGCCCCTGGCGCCGGCGCACAAGGCTGCGGTGCCGGTGACGGCGCCAACGGGGGCATGCGCATGGTCGCCGCAGGCGTCGATCACCAGCACATCGCCGGGCGCGAGGCTGGCCAGCGCCCGGTTCACGGCAATGGCGTTGGGCGTGGCCAGGCGCAGCGTGACGGCACGGCCAACGACCTTCACGTTGGGCGCGAGCGCGCGGATCTCGTGGCTGGCAAAACCGTCTTCAAGGAAGTGCCCGAGCGTGGGGAAGCTCACCCGTTCAAGCTGGCGCAGCAGTGCCGTGTCAAGTTTGGCTTGCATGGCGCTCACTCAGGACAGCGAGGTGGTGGCGTCCACCCCGGTGGCCGCTGCCGGGGCATGCCTGCTGAGCGTCTCGGCCAGCAGCAGCAGGGCGGCGGCGGAAATCAGCGCGGAGCCGATCATGTACCACGCAACGGAAGAGCCGCGGCCCGTGGCGGACAGCAGCGCGGTGGTGATGATCGGCGTGGCGGCGCTCCCCAGCAGCCCGGACAGCATGTAGCTGATCGACAGGCCCGAGTAACGCACCTTGGTGCCGAACAGCTCCGCCAGGAACGTGGCGATCGGGCCGTAGTTGGCCGCGAAGGCGCTCATCATCAGCAGGTAGCCGAGCAGGGCGAACGAGAACACCTTGGTGTCCAGCAGCCAGAACAGCGGGAAGGCTAGCAGCGCCTCGGCGATGATGCCGCCGATGATCACCGGCTTGCGGCCCACCTTGTCCGACAGCAGGCCAAACAGCGGCAGCAGCACGATGCACAGCGCGCACGAGATCAGCGCGATGGTGAGCATCTGGTTGCGGGAGAAGCCAAGCGTCTGCGTGCCGTACGTCAGCCCGAACGCCACGATCAGGTTGAAGGCCGTGCCGGTCGACATCGTCGCGATGCCGCCCAGCAGGACCTGCTTCCACGATTTCGTCAGCACTTCCGCCAGCGGGATCTTCACCTGCGCGGCGGTGGCCTTGACCTTGCTGAACGACGGCGTTTCCGACGTGTTCAGGCGGATGTACATGCCCACGCCCACCAGCAAGACGCTGGCCAGGAACGGAATGCGCCAGCCCCAGGACAACAGCGCCTCATTCGACAGCACGGCATTGCAGAGCAGGAACGCCAGGTTGGCGATCAGCGTGCCGGCGGGCACACCGATCTGCACCCACGATCCGTACAGGCCGCGCTTGTCGGCCGGGGCGTGTTCCACCGCCATCAGCACCGCGCCGCCCCACTCGCCGCCCAGGGCCAGGCCCTGTATCACGCGCAAGGTGAGCAGCAGGATGGGCGCCCAGATACCGATCGAGCGGTAGTCCGGCAGCAGGCCGATGGCAAAGGTGGCCGAGCCCATCATGATGAGCGAGATCAGCAGCATGGACTTGCGGCCGACCTTGTCGCCGAAGTGGCCGAACAGCGCGGCGCCGAGGATGCGGGCCAGATAGGCCGATGCGAAGGTGCCAAAGGCGAGTAACGTGCCGGTGAGCGGGTCAAAGGCCGGGAAGAAGACCTTGTTGAAGACCAGGGCCGAGGCCGTGGCGAAGATAAACAGGTCGTACCACTCGACCGTGGTGCCGATGACGCTGGCCGCGGCAATTTTCTTCATGTTGCGGGGCGCTCGCCCGGCTTCGGGCTGGTGGGTGGGGGCGTGGTCGGGGTTCATGAGGCTTTCCAGTAATGCGGGCAGGCTTGGGCACGCGTGAGGTAAGGGGGCCGGTGCGGGGTGATGCTTTGGATGTTTTTGTTCGGGTGGTCAGGCCAATATAGCGTAGATGACCGAGAAATTAAGCGTAATAGGTAGTTGTTCTAGGTCAGGTGGGCGGGTGGTCCGGCCTGTTGGGGCGAATTTCACCACTTCGGCTTCGTTAACGCAAGCCACGTGCCAGCAACAAAAGTGACGACATGGCACTTTTCGCTAAAGTCTGCGCGTGGAATTGGTGCGAAAGTGGGCGGCGGGAGGCGCTGGGTTGGGCCTGGCTTGCACCAGCGGTGTGCGCCCGGACCCGGATTGCCCGGGCCCGGCAAAGGGTCTGTCTGGCCTACTCGGCGATGTCTTCGGACAAGCGCGACACAATCGCCAGCAGATGGAACGACATGGCGTGGCGCGCCCGGATGGGGTCCCGCGCCACAATCGCGCTGACGATGCGGTCGTGCTCGCCAACCGCCGCGCGCCAGGCAGATGCATCCACAAAGTGCTTGTCGAGCCGCTTATACAAGGGGCTGGCCTCGCACAGATCCCATACATGGGTGACCACCGATGCCAGCGCCGCATTGCCGCAAGCATCGGCGATGGCCTGGTGGAAGGCTCGGTCATGTGCGAAGTCGCCAGCTTCCGGCGACTGATCGGGGTTCATCTTCCGGTGCGCCTCTTCGATGGCGGCGATCTGCTCGGGGGTGCCTTGCTGGGCTGCCAGCGCCGCGCATTCCGGTTCGAACAGCGTGCGCGTCTCGATCAGCTCGAACGGGCTGGCTTCCAGTGCCGCGCCCAGGCGGGCATCGATCTCGGCAGCCGGATCGGACTCGGTGCCGTTGGTGGCGGCCTGCCCGTTCTCCTTGGGTTCCAGCACGAATACTCCGCTGCCGACGCGCACCTCGATATAGCCGCCGATCTCGAGCGCGATCAACGCTTCGCGCAACGTCGAGCGCGCGACGTTGAGCTGCTCGGCCAGCTCGCGCTCCGCGGGCAGGCGCTCGCCGGGGGCGAACTCGCCTGCGCTGATTTTCTTGGCAATCTGGTCGGCGATCAGCCGGTAAAGGCGCTGCGCTGAAACCGCTTGAAGTAAGGACATGAAGGCAAGGCCGCTGCAAATTGACTGATGGTCTGATCAATACAGCAAAACCCGGTGTCTGTTCAAGGGGCAGGGTGGGTTTCTCCCGGCTTTCCGGGGCGCGAGCGGGAGTGGTCCGGCCAATATGGCCTCGGATTGGCAGCAAGCCGGGCATGCGCTCCGGGTGCTATCGGTCATCTTTCCGGCACATCGCTGCGCGTGTACTGGGCAAAACGTGAAGCAATCGCCTTCAATTGGACTGACCACCCTGTCAAAAAATCAAAAGATTTGGCAATTTTCCTGCGAAAGCCATAGAATTGGTCCGGCCACCGGTTGAGTTACAAGCCAGGCGACACAGAAAGCGGCTTTAACGTCATCCGGCGGGTCGCGCTGGTCTGACCCGAAGCGCTTTCCCCCGATTTCCCGGCCGGCCCCTCACGGCGCCGGCCGTCCAGATCCAGACAAGACAGCAGGACACCAATGCAATGGAGCATGCAATGAAGAACGCAGACCTGGTACGCCGCAAAGATGCCGCCACGCCCCGTGGCGTTGGTGTGATGTGCAACTTCTATGCCGAGCGCGCCGAGAACTCGGAACTGTGGGATGTCGAAGGCAACCGCTACATCGACTTCGCGGCTGGCATCGCCGTGCTCAATACCGGTCACCGCCATCCGCGCCTGGTGCAAGCCATGCAGGCACAGATGGAGCGCTTCACGCACACCGCCTACCAGATCGTGCCCTATGCCAGCTATATCGAGCTGGCCGAGAGGATCAACGCCCGCGCGCCGGGCGCGTTCGCCAAGAAAACCGCGTTTTTCACCACCGGCGCCGAGGCTGTGGAGAACGCCATCAAGATCGCCCGCGCCGCGACTGGCCGCCCGGGCGTGATCGCCTTCTCCGGCGGCTTCCACGGCCGCACCATGATGGGCATGGCGCTGACCGGCAAGGTCGTGCCGTACAAGGTGGGGTTTGGCCCGTTCCCGGGCGACGTGTTCCACGCACCGTACCCGTACGGGTTGCATGGCGTGAGCGTGCAGGATTCGATCAACGCGCTGCACCAGTTGTTCAAGGCGGATGTGGACCCGAAGCGGGTCGCGGCCATCATCTTCGAGCCGGTCCAGGGCGAGGGTGGTTTCAACGTGGCGCCCGCCGAGTTCGTGCGCGCGCTGCGCGGCATCTGCGACGAGCACGGCATCCTGCTGGTGGCCGATGAAGTGCAGACCGGCTTCGGCCGCACCGGCAAGCTCTTTGCCATGGAGCACTACGACGTCACGCCCGACCTGACCACCATGGCCAAGAGCCTGGCCGGCGGCATGCCTTTGTCGGCCGTTTGCGGCAGGGCCGAGATCATGGACGCGCCGGCCCCCGGCGGGCTGGGCGGCACCTACGCCGGCAACCCGTTGGCGGTGGCTTCGGCGCTGGCGGTGCTGGACGTGCTGGAGAGCGAGAAGCTGATCGAGCGCGGCGCCGCGCTCGGCCAGCGGCTGCAGGACAAGCTGGCTGGCCTGAAGTCGCGCGTGCCGGAGATCGGCGAGGTCCGCGGCGTGGGCGCCATGATTGCCGTGGAGTTCCGCAAGGCCGACGGCCGCCCCAATCCCGAATTCACGCGGCAAGTGCAAGACCGCGCCCTGGAGCGCGGCCTGCTGCTGCTCTCCTGCGGTGTCTACGGCAACGTGGTGCGCTTCCTGTTCCCGCTGACCATCCCCGACGCCGTGATGGACGAAGGGCTGGGCATCCTGGAGGCCGCGCTCCTGCAGTAACCGCCTGCGCGCAAGCTCAGGCTCGCAAACATCGTATTCAAGACTTCGAAGGATCGCCGCACCCAAGCTGAAGCGGGCGGCGATCGCAAAAACGGAATTCACGACCATGAACAAGCAATCGCCGCAAGCATTGCCGGCGCGCGCAGAGCGCAACGGTGGCCAGATCCTCATCGACCAACTGATTATCCAGGGCGTGAAGCGCGTCTTCCTGGTGCCGGGAGAAAGCTACCTGCCTTGCATCGATGCGCTGTACGACCATCAGGACAAGATCCAGCCCATCGTCTGCCGGCAGGAAAGCGGGGCGGGCTATATGGCGGAGGCCCAAGGCAAGCTGACCGGCGAGCCCGGCATCTGCTTTGTCACGCGCGGCCCCGGCGCCACCAACGCCAGCATCGCCGTGCACACCGCCTACCAGGATTCGACCCCCATGATCCTGTTCGTTGGCCAGGTCGGCAACGATTTCTACGAGCGCGAAGCGTTCCAGGAGGTCGACTACCGCCGCATGTTTGGCCAGATGACCAAATGGGTGGCGCAGATCGACCGCACCGACCGCATTCCCGAGTTCATCGCGCGCGCCTTCGCGGTGGCCACCAGCGGACGGCCCGGCCCGGTCGTGCTGGCGCTGCCGGAAGACACGTTGTGGGGCAAGGCCACGGTGGCCGACGTGCCACGTTACCGCCGTGCCCATAGTGCGCCGACGCCTGGCGCCATGGCATCGCTGGCCGAACTGATCGAGCAGGCGGAGCGTCCGTTCCTGCTGCTAGGCGGATCGGGCTGGACGCCGGAGGCCTCGCGGCAGATGGAAGGGTTTGCCGAGCGCTTCGCGCTGCCGGTCGGGGTGGCCTGGCGCCGCCTGGAGTGCTTCGACAACCATCATCCGAACTTTGCCGGGCACGTGGGCTGGGCCATGCCCGAATCGCTGCGCAAGCGCGTACAGGAAAGCGACCTGCTGATCGCCGTGGGCACGCGCATGGGCGAGGCTACCAGCGAGGGCTATACGGTGGTGGAGAGCCCGCTGCCGAAGCAGAGACTGGTCCATGTGTACCCCGACGCCAATGAGCTTGGCCGCGTGTTTCATCCCACGCTGCCGATTGCCGCGGACGTGGTTTCGTTTGCCGCCGCGGTGAGCGAACTCTCCCCATCGCGTTGCCTGGGGGCGCGCAACGCCGGGCACGACGCCCACCAGGTCTACCTGGCCGAGCAGGAACCCAAGGCCGCGCCGGGCGCCCTCAACCTCAACGTGGCCGCCTGCCACGTCCGCGACAACGTGCCGGAGGACACCTGCATTACCGTTGGCGCGGGCAACTACGCCTTGTACCCGCATGCCTACTACCGCTTCAAGGGCGTTGGCACCAGCCTGGCGCCGACCGTGGGATCGATGGGCTACGGCCTGCCGGCGGCCATTGCCGCCAAGCTCGAGAACCCCGATCGCACCGTGATCTGCTATGCGGGCGATGGTTGCTTCCAGATGAACCTGCAGGAACTCGGCGTCGCCATGCAGTACCGGGTCGGCATCGTCGTACTGGTCTTCAACAACGGTATCTGGGGCACCATCCGCGCGCACCAGGAGCGCGAGTTCCCGGGCCGCACCGTGGCGCTTGGCTTCGACAATCCGGAGTTCAGCGAACTGATCCGCGCCTATCGCGGGTATGGTGAGATTGTCGCCAGTGATGAAGCGTTCGGTCCCGCTTTTGCGCGTGCCCTTGCGTTCGCCAACACCCAGCAGCTGCCTGCCTTGCTGGAGCTGCGCTATGACGCGGACGGCATCGCGCCGGGCATGACCTTGTCGCAGATCCGCTCGGACGCACTCGCCCGGCAAGCGCACGCGAAGTAATGGCCACGACGGCAAGGAGAGAGAACATGAGCATGCTGGCAATCAACGGCGAGCGCCTGTGGCAGTCGCTGATGGACCTCGCCGCGATCGGCGCCACGCCCAAGGGCGGCAATGCGCGCCTGGCGCTGACGGCGCTGGATGGGCAGGGGCGCGACCTGGTGACCGGTTGGATGCGCGCAGCCGGACTGAGCGTGACGGTCGACCAGGTCGGCAATATCTTTGCCCGCCGGGCAGGGCGCAACAACGCGCTGGCCCCGGTCATGACCGGCAGCCATATCGACACGCAGCCCACCGGCGGCAAGTTCGACGGCTGCTATGGCGTGCTGGCCGGCCTGGAAGTCATGCGCACCCTGAACGACCACGGCATCACCACCGAGGCTCCGCTCGAAGTGGCCATCTGGACCAATGAAGAAGGCTCGCGTTTTGTCCCGGTGATGATGGGTTCCGGCGTGTTTGCCGGCGTCTTTCCGCTGGAGACCGCGCTGTCGGCCACCGATGTCGCGGGCAAGCGGGTGGCGGATGAACTGGCGGCCATTGGCTATGCCGGCGACGCGGAAGTTGGCCGCAAGGTTGGCGCCTACTTCGAAGCCCATATCGAACAGGGGCCGGTGCTCGAGGCCGAGGACAACGTGATCGGCGTGGTGACCGGATCGCTGGGCCTGCGCTGGTACGACGTCACCGTGACCGGCATGGAGGCGCACGCCGGCCCCACGCCGATGCCGCTGCGCAAGGACGCGCTCTATGCCGCCACGTTCCTGATGCAGGAAGTGATCCGCATCGCCAACGACTTCGCGCCGCACGGGCGCGGCACGGTGGGCGTGGTCAAGGTCCATCCGTCGTCGCGCAATGTCATTCCCGGGGCGGTGACGTTCACGGTCGACCTGCGCCACCTCGACCCGGTGCGGCTTGCCGGGATGGATGCGCGCTTTCGCGCGGCTTGCGCCGCCGTCGCGGATGGCACCACCACCGGCGCGGCCCTGGATGTGGTTGTGGAAGACGTGCAGTATTTCGCGCCCACGCCGTTCGCGCCCGAGCTGATCCGCCACGTGCGCCAGGAAGCCGCCGCGCGGGGCTACAGCCATCAGGACATCGTCACTGGCGCAGGCCATGACGCGGTCTACATCGCCGGCGTGGCGCCCACCGCGATGATCTTCGTGCCGTGCAAGGACGGCATCAGCCACAACGAAATCGAAGACGCCAAGCCGGAGCATCTGGAAGCCGGGGCCAATGTGCTGCTCGGCGCCATGGTGGCGCAGGCGAACGCGAACGCCTAAGCGGGCCGAAACCCCAATGCATGCCAGGAATCCACGATGAGTGACTTGAGAGATCTCGCCTATTGGCGCAAGCAGGCTGCAACGGTATCGATCCGTTCGCAAGCCTATATCGATGGCCGCTGGGCCGACGCCGCCGACGGCGCCACCTTCGAGACCATCAACCCCGCCACCGGCAAGGCGCTGGCCAGCGTCGCGGCCTGCGGTGCGCAGGACGTCGACCGCGCGGTAGCCGCGGCGCGCAAGGCGTTTCAGTCCGGCGTCTGGTCGGACATGCCGCGCAGCGCCAGGAAGGCCACGCTGCTAAGGCTGTCGCACCTGATCGACACGCATCGCGAAGAGCTCGCGTTGCTGGAAACGCTCGACATGGGCAAGCCCATTGCCGAGACGCTGCAATACGACATCCCCGAAGCCGGCCGCACTTATGCCTGGTACGCCGAAGCCATCGACAAGATCTATGATGAGATCGCGCCGACGGGCCCCGACGTGCTGGCCACCATCACGCGCGAGCCGCTAGGCGTGGTGGCGGCGGTCGTGCCCTGGAACTACCCGCTGCTGATGGCCAGCTGGAAGGTGGCGCCCGCGCTGGCCGCCGGCAACAGCGTGGTGCTCAAGCCCGCGGAACAGTCCCCGCTCACCGCGCTGCGGCTGGCGGAACTCGCCGAAGAAGCGGGCATCCCGGCGGGCGTCTTCAATGTGGTGCCAGGTCTTGGCGCCGCCGCCGGGCAGGCACTTGGCCGCCATCCCGACGTGGACTGCATTGCCTTTACCGGCTCCACCGCCACCGGCAAGCGTTTCATGGAGTATTCCGGCCAGTCCAACCTCAAGCGCGTCTGGCTCGAGTGCGGCGGCAAGTCTCCGCATATCGTCTTTGACGACTGCCCCGACCTGGACCGCGCCGCGCAGGCCGCCGCCATCGGCATCTTCAGCAACCAGGGCGAGATCTGCATCGCCGGCTCGCGCCTCTATGTGCAAAGCGGCATCTACGACGCGTTCATGGAGAAGCTGGAAGCACACGCGGCGCGCATGCAGCCGGGCGACCCGCTCGATCCCGCCACCGCCATGGGCGCCATCGTCGACGGCGCGCAACTGCAGCGGGTGATGTCCTATGTGAAGAGCGGCGAGGACGAAGGCGCCCGCCTGCGCGCAGGCGGCAAGCGCGCGCACACGGACAGTGGCGGCTTCTACATGCAGCCCACCATCTTCGAGTGCCCCACGCAGTCGCTCACCATCGTGCGCGAAGAGATCTTTGGTCCGGTGCTGGCAGTGACCCGCTTCGAGTCCGAGGAAGAGGCCATCCGCATGGCCAACGATTCGCCCTACGGGCTGGGCTCGGGACTCTGGACCTCCAACCTGTCCCGCGCCCACCGCGTTTCGCGCAAGCTGCAGGCGGGGCTGGTGTGGGTCAACTGCTATATGGACAGCGACGTGACGGTGCCATTTGGCGGCGTGAAGCAGTCGGGCTCGGGACGGGACAAGTCACTGCATGCGCTGGACAAGTACACGGACCTGAAGACCACGTGGATCAGCCTGGCGTGACCAGGCAACGCGTTGGCCGGCCAGCGCCGGTCAATGCCGATCAACGCCGGTCAGCCGCTCAGAGCAGTTCCATCTGCCGGACGGTGGGGGCGTGGCGGTGTGCCAGCGTCAACGCCGGCACGCCGCCAACCGGCCACGCCAGGCTAAAGCCCTGTTGCCGTGCCTTGTAGGCGGCCTCTTCCTTGCCAGCCACCTGGAGCTGCCTGTACATGGCGCGGGCATGCGTCTTGACCGTCGGCGCCGAGATATTCAGCAGGCGGCCTACGGTCTTGACCGCATGCCCTCGGGAGAGCAGTACCAGCACGTCATACTGGCGTTGCGTCAGTCCCAGTTGCGTTGCTTCTCGTGTCAACCGCTGGCTCCCGGCGGCGGGCCGCGGTGCCAGCGCAGCCGAGGGCAAGGCGGGCAAGGCGGGGAACAGTGAAAGCTGGCCCGCGCCGGCACGCTCCGGCTGACGGGTGGCGATACGCCGGATGGTGGTCCTGAGCACGTCGAGCGGGGCGGATTTTGGCAGGCAGCCGCAGAAGCCTTCGGTGATCTCGCCTTGCGGCAGCTGCAGCGGCACGGCATCGCTGAGCAGCAGCACGCGCGGCGCGGCCCATAGCCTGCGTGCCTGGTCGAGCCATTGCCAGCCCGTGTCAGCATCGGCGGGCATGCCAAAGACGATCAGGTCAACGGTGCCGCCGGCATGTGAATGCTCAGGGATTTCCCCCGGGTCGATGGCAGCGACTTGCGCGATGCCTGCAATACTCTCCAGCAGCGTGAGCATTGCAATCCGGAGCAATGGATGGCTTTCAACGAGCACCACGTTCATGCCGTAACTCCCCGTACAAGCGCAAATGCTAGTGCAACGGAGACAGGCTGAACCCGCGGGGATGGCACGACACTGCCAGCGCCGACCAGCGCTTGCGGCAGGTTTTGCAATCCCCGGATTTCCGACCCTGCCCTGGCGGACGCGCCAGGGCGGCTCTGTGCGTCGTAGAGCCTGCCCGAATACGTAATGTTTTTTATCTCGGAGGATATTAGGTTCGGATTCTGTTTGAAATCAAGTGGGCATGTTGCTTGGATGAAACATGAATACGCGCGCTATGCATGTCAAATGCGGTCTTCTGGCTATCTTCGTGCGGCGGTCACGGTGTCAGGCACCTCGGGCCTCACCGGCCCGGGTCGCGATCTTGGCGACGGAGTTGCCCCAGCCGACGCACAGGTCGGGCCGCACATGCCTCATGCCGCCAAGGCATCCTCGCCGCAGACGTCGGCGTCGGTCCCGCACGCTGCATGTAGCGCCGACGCGAGGATCATGGCTTCGGCGTTGCGCGGCGGCGGCCGGCAGGGGCGCGGGCGGTAGACGGCCTGGCCCTTGGCGATGGGCAGGCCGCTGAGGGCGCACACGCCAGCCTCGCGCGCGGATATCGCAGCCCAGATCTGCGCGCCGTAACGGCAATGGGTGGCATCGCGCCAGCTGATCACCGCCAAGGTGAGACTGGGTCGCTCCACCACGCTGACGATGGCGGTGTGGCGCCGGTGCCGGGGATCTTCCTCATCGGGCCAGGCGCAGTCGGCGTACAGATGGAAGGTCTGACGCGCACGGAGCAGGCGGATGGTGCTGTCCCACGGGTCGGGGCGGTCCGCTTGCGCGCATGGGGTGGATGATGTGGCGGGATTCGGGTGCGCTGGCATGGTCAGCTCCGGATGATGGGGGCGGGCGGGGGAGGCAGCCGGACCCCGTCGCGCGGATGAAGGCTGGCGTGCGGACGCCGACCATAAAGACATCTTATGACGCGCGCCGCGCCGCACGCAGTTGTCCATCGGTGCAGGCGCGGTACGACATTGAGATGGCCGGGTTATACGAACGTAGGAGGCGCCCGCTGCGGATGGGAATGAGGCCGTTGCCTGCAGGGGGCAATCTCCTTATTTTTCGGTGAGAATCTATGATCAAAATATTTGAATAATATATCCATGAAATGGCTGATTCTCAGGTGAGTTGCACTCGTATAGTTCAGTTCATTGGCGGCAGTAACAAAAAGACCCTGCCCCATGAAATTCAACCAATTTCAATGAGAGCGCCAAGATCATGTCTAATCCGAAACTCGAAGTCCTGACCCCGCAAAACAGCCAGCTGATCTTCATCGACCACCAGCCGCAGATGGCCTTCGGCGTGCAGTCGATGGACCGCCAGGCGATGAAGAACAACGCGGTGGGCCTGGCCAAGGCGGCCAGGATCTTCAATATCCCCACCACCATCACCACGGTGGAGAGCGAGTCTTTCTCCGGCTATACCTACCCCGAACTGCTTGACGTATTCCCCGGCCA
>NZ_JBXAOE010000031.1:0-112867 GCF_058802485.1 Cupriavidus sp. GW822-FHT02D05
GCGAGCGCCCGCCCTCTCCCCCGCCCCTCTCCCATTTCATGGGAGAGGGGAGCAAACCAGCGTTGTGCATCTGCCCCCGTCACTCCACGACGGCGATGAAATCACGGCGCTGCCGTAGCAAACCAGCGTCGTGCATCTGCCCTCGTCACGGATGCATCGGACTTCAGCGAGGGGCGATGCATCGCTGGGCTAAATCCAGCGCTGCCGTAGCTGCGCTCTCCCACGCGGCGCGAGTGCTGTTGTGGGAGAGGGCAGGCCTGCGCAAGAGCGGGACGTATCACCTTGGGCAAGCGCCCGCCCTCTCCCCCGCCCCTCTCCCATTTCATGGGAGAGGGGAGCAAACCAGCGCAGTGCATCTGTCCCGTCATGCATCGGACTTCAGCGAAGGGGCAACGCATCGCTGAGCTAAATCCAGCGCTACCGTAGAGCAAACCAGCGTTGTGTGCATCTGTCCCGTCATGCATCGGACTTCAGCGAAGGGGCAAGGCATCGCTGACGCTAAATCCAGCGCTGCCGTAGCTCCCCTCTCCCGTCGTGCGGGAGAGGGGTTGGGGGAGAGGGCGGGCGTGCGCAAGAGCGAGGCGTTTCACGTTGCGCGAGCGCCCGCCCTTCACTCCGGCTCGATCCCCGCCGCCTTGATCACCTTCGCCCACTTCTGCGTTTCGCTGCGCACGAAGGCGGCGAGCTCTTCCGGGGTGGACGGCGCGGGCTCGCCGCCGGTGCGGCTGAAGTACTCGGCGGCCCTGGCGTCGGTCAGGCCCTTGCGCACCATCTGGTTCATGCGCTCCACCACGGGCCTGGGGGTCGCGGCGGGAAAGAATGCTGCGGACCAGGCCACCATCTCGTAGCCGGGCAAACCGCTTTGCGCCATGGTTGGCACGTCTTTCAGCACGGGATGGCGCTGCGCCGTGGTGACGGCGATGGCCCGCAGCTTGCCGCCCTGGATCAGGGGCATGGCGGGCGATATGTCCGAGATCATGAAGTCGACCTGATGGCCCATCAGGTCGGTGAGCGCGACTGGCACGCCTTTGTAGGGCACGTGGAGCGCTTGCACGCCGGCCATCATCTTGTAGAGCTCGCTGGCGATGCGGGTGGAGGAGCTGCCGCTGGCGAAGGTGAGCTTGCCGGGCGTGGCCTTGGCCAGCGCGGTCAGCTCGGCCACGGTGTGCACGGGGCTGTCGGGCGGCACCACCAGTACCAGCCCGCTCTTGGCGATCAGCGAGACCGGCGCGAAATCCTTGACCGGGTCATAGGGCAGCTTCTTGAACAGCGATGCATTGGCGGCGTGCGTGGTGTTGGTGGTCACCAGCATGGTGTAGCCATCGGCTGGCGCGGTGGCAACCGCCTGCGCTGCGATAAAGCCATTGGCGCCGGGCCGGTTGTCCACCACGACGGATTTGCTGGTCTGGCCGGTGACGGCTTCGGCGACGAAGCGCGCGCTGCTGTCGGTGCCGCTGCCGGCCGGGAACGGCACGACCACGCGTACCGGCTTGGCGGGGTAGTCGCCCGTATCGGAGGCGCGCGCCAGGCTGGCAGGCATGGCTGCCAGCGCCAGGACGGGCAGCAGCAGCCCGGCGATCGCGCGCCGGGTGAGCCGGGTGAGCCGGGTGAGCCGGGTGAGCCGGGTGAGCCGGGTGAGCCGGGTGATGGGGTGCGTCATGTTGTCTCCTCGTTTACCACTTTTACTTTTTTTATTACGTTTTTTTACCGCTTGTGCCTTTGCGGCATCTGCTGGGTTTCTTTCGGGGTAACGCTCAGTTGCGGCTGTCGGGTACCGCGAGCGCCGGGTAGCGATCGGCCAGGTGGGCGGGCAATTCCACGTCGAGGATGAAGCGGTCCCCGCGATACCAGAAACACCCCGCCGTGAGCACCTTGCCGTCGATATCCAGCGTGGTGCGCACGATCTTGGCGATGGGCGCGGCAAAGCCGTAGGCCAGCGCGCGCGCCATCGCATAGTCGGCGGGTTCCACCGTCATGGTCTGATGCATGATGCCAAGGCGCTCTCCCACGGCCTCGCGCAGCAGGCGGGCGATCTTGCGGTGCCTTTCACTGCCGCGCGGGAACTGGCTGAAGACAGACTCGGCCACGTACAGCTCGATCAGGCAGAACGGCTCGCCATCGTGCACGTGCAGCTTGCGCAGCAGCACATAGCGGCCCAGCGGCTCGCCGCGCGTGGGCAAGCCCGGCGGCAGGCTGACATCCCTGCGTTTGTCCAGGATGCGGATTTCCAGCTCGCTGCCGCCGACCAGCTCATCGTTGATCGCGGATCGCATGCCTTCGCTCGGCCCGGGCGGCTGGCCGGTGACGTGCGTGCCGCGCCCGCGCTGGCTGCTGACCAGGCCCTCCTCGGCCAGCACGGCAAAGGCCTGCCTGACGGTGACGCGGGCGATGCCGTAGGTCTGCGCAAGGCGCTCCACCGTGGGCAACTGGTGCCCAAGCGGCCATTCGCCAGAGATGATCCGGTGGCGCAGCACGCTGGCTAGCTGCCGGTAGCGCGCCACGCCGCCCGTGCCATCGTCTGGCAGCGCATGCGCCTCGCCGTCGGGGGCCGCCGCAGAGTCGGCCTTTGCCTTCATGCTCGTTGCCTCACGCTAAGCCTTTGCCTTTGCATTTTCCGATCCGCGCGTGGTGCCCGCGGCCATCATGCGGTCGATGGCGGTGTCGTCATAGCCCACCTCGCGCAGCACCTCGCGGCTGTGCTCCCCCAGCGCGGGGGCGTGGCGCTGGCTGGTGGGCGGCGTGCCCGACCATTCGCTCGGCACCGCCATCTCGCGGATGCGGCCCACGCCCGGGTGGTCGGTCTCGCGGAAGAAGCCGATGTCGCGCAGATGCGGATCATCGAGCAGCGTTTCGAACGTGTGCATGGGGAACACCGGGATATCGGCCTCCTTGAGCAGCGCGCGCCATTCGTCCGTGGTGCGCTTGGCCATTTCGTCGCTGACCATCGCGTAAAGCTCCGTGATGTGGGCGGTGCGCGTGGTGATGCTGGCGAAGCGGGGATCGGTGTCGAACAAGCCGGCCTTGCCGATGGCCTTGAGGAAGGTGCGCCAGTGATGGTCGTGATAGATCAGGCAGCACACATGGCCGTCGCGCGTCTGGTAGGGCCGGCGCTCAGGCGACAGCAGGCGCGGATAGCCAAAGCCGCCGCGCGGCGGCACGAAGGTCTCGCCGTAAAGGTGGTCGCCCAGCACATAGGGCACCATGGTTTCGAACATCGGCACGTCCACGCGCTGGCCCTTGCCGGTGCGCGCTTGCGCGTACAGCGCGGCGCAGATCACGCCAAAGGCGTAGAGCCCCACCGAGCGGTCGGCAATGGTGATCGGGAGATAGCGCGGGATATCGCCGCTGCCCTTGGCCACCGCCTGGGGCAGGCCGCAGGCCGCCTGGATCAGGTCGTCGAACGCGGCCTGCGGCGCGTAGCGGCCGCGCTGCGAAAAGCCGAACATGCCGACATAGACCAGGCGCGGGTTCAGCGCGGACAGCGTTTCGTAGTCCAGCCCCAGGCGCTGCATGGCTTGCGGCCTGACGTTGTAGGCCAGCACGTCGGCGTCTTGCACCAGCCGCAGCAACGCCTCGCGCCCGTCTTCCGATTTGAGGTCCAGCACGACGCTGCGCTTGTTGCGGTTCAGGCCCAGGTAGAGCGGCCCCATCTTCTCGTCGCCGCACGGCCCGATGCCGCGCGTGACATCGCCCTCGGGCGACTCCACCTTGATCACGTCGGCGCCAAGGTCGCCAAGCATCTGCGTGGCCGAAGGGCCCATGAATACCGCCGTGATGTCCACCACCTTGACCCCGGACAGGGCGCCAGCCGTCATCTCCATCGTCTCCCCCCAACGTACGTTCGAATAGTTCTATGAATGGGACTATAGGAAAATAAAACGGATGGGACAAGGAAGGATCCGAACGCCGCCGGGCGCGGGAAACCTGGTCGACCAGCCCCTGCCGCCAGCCATTCGAGCAAACCCTCTAACCGCTTGACAATTTATGGCGCCCCATGAACAAAGCCCGTTTTTATGGGTCGTGTTATCCACAAATACTGTGGATAACAGGCACCTTGCTTCCCGCCAACCGGCTTGCAGCCGCCAATCCGGTCGGACTGCCTATTGTTTCAGCAACTTGAAGATTTTGTGGCACATTCATGGCAGGGATGCCGCATCGAAGCCACGGGCGTCGATCGCCGCCCTTTGCCGGGTATCGCGCAAGGCCGCGATAATGTGCGGATTGCGTCGCACCGGCTGCTGCTTGCTGCTTGCCGCTACTGCAGGAAATCTCCGTAGCGAGCGCGGATCTCTTCGAGATTGGCGAGCGTGCCGGAAAGGTGCCGGCGCAGGCTGGCCTGGGCGGCGTCGGGGTCGCCGCTGGCGATCGCATCGACGATGGCAGTGTGATCCGCCACAACCGCGTTGGCCTTGCCGGCGATCGGCAGGTGCAGGCGGCGCAGGCGGTCCAGGTGGCCGCTCTGGCGGCGCACCAGCATCCACAGGTCCGGCACGCGGGCGGCTTCGTACATCTGGCGGTGGAAGGCCTGGTCGAACAGGGAGAACTCCGCGAAGTCCTGGGCGGCCAGCATGGCCTGCTGCCGCGCCACGCTCAGGCGCAGCCGCTCCACCAGCGCGGGGTCGGGTTGCTCGGCCAGCGTGCGCACGATTTCCACTTCCACGGAGCGCCGCAGGAAATGCGCCTGCTGGGCCAGCGCGATGCTGATGGGGCTGACCACGGTGGCGTGCTGCGGGAAGATATCGACCAGCCCTTCCTCGGCAAGGCGCATCAGGGCATCGCGCACCGGCGTCTGGCTGATGCCGTACTGCGCGGCGAGATCCGTGCGCGACAGCACCGTGCCGGGCGGCAGCGTCATGGAGATGATCATGTCCCGCATATGCTCGAACACCTGCGGCGCGGCATGCCGGGTGCGGTCGAACTGGAATTGAATCTGCGGGGCGGACAAGGTGGCTTCAGTGGTTTCAGTGGCTTCCATCGGGCGTTCTGGTTTCACTGCACGGGCGTGGCTTATCACGCACAAAGACGCTGCATTACGTCTCATGGCAGCAGTTTAATGGAAAGCTTTACGGTTTGACACACTAATATATTAGTGCTTTAATCCATCCGACGATATCAGATGTCGTATCTCTACCGCCCAGTTCTGGCACCAGAGGTCCGGCCCAATGACAACATCCGTGGAAGAGACAACATGACGTCACGCAAGAAGACGCCCGAGACCCTGCGCAGCGCGCGCTGGTTTGCCCCCGACGACCTGCGCTCCTCCGGGCACCGCTCGCGCATCATGCAGATGGGCTACTCGCCCGACGAATGGCTGGACCGCCCGATCATCGCGATCATCAACACGTGGTCCGACATCAATCCCTGCCACTCCCACTTCAAGCAGCGTGTCGACGACGTCAAGCGCGGCATCCTGCAAGCCGGCGGCTTCCCGATCGAGCTCCCCGCCATCTCGCTGTCGGAAAGCGCGGTCAAGCCAACCACCATGCTGTACCGGAACATGCTGGCGATGGAAGCGGAGGAACTGATCCGCTCCCACCCCATCGACGGCGCGGTGCTGATGGGCGGCTGCGACAAGACCACGCCGGGCTTGCTGATGGGCGCGTCGAGCGCGGGCGTGCCGGCCATCTACGTGCCGGCCGGCCCGATGCTGCGCGGCAACTGGAAGGGCAATGTGCTGGGTTCCGGCTCCGACGCCTGGAAGTTCTGGGACGAGCGCCGCGCCGGCAATATCAGCAAGACCGAGTGGATCGGCATCGAGGGCGGCATCGCCCGCAGCCACGGCACCTGCATGACGATGGGCACGGCCAGCACCATGACGGCGATTGCCGAGGCCATCGGCATGACGCTGCCGGGCGCCTCGTCGATCCCCGCTGCCGATGCCAACCATATCCGCATGTGCTCCGAGGCCGGACGGCGCATCGTGGACATGGTGTGGGAAGACCTGACCCCGCAACGGATCCAGACGCGCGCCTCGTTTGAAAACGCCATCGCCGTGGCCATGGCGATGGGCTGCTCCACCAACGCCATCATCCACGTGATCGCCATGGCGCGCCGCGCCGGGCATGACATCGGGCTGGAGGATTTCGACAAGACCAGCCGCCACGTGCCGGTGATCGCCAATATCCGGCCCAGCGGCGACAAATACCTGATGGAGGATTTCTTCTACGCTGGCGGCCTGCCCGCGCTGATGAACCGCATCAGCGACAAGCTGCACCTGGATGCGCTGACCGTCACCGGCCGCACGCTGGGCGAGAACATCGCGGGTGCCGAGGTCTATAACGACGACGTGATCCGCACCAAGGAAAACGCGCTGTACCAGGAGGGTGCGCTGGCCGTGCTCAAGGGCAATATCGCGCCGGACGGCTGCGTGATCAAGCCCAGCGCCTGCGAGAAACGATTCTTCAAGCACACCGGCCCGGCGCTGGTGTTCGACGACTACCCGTCGATGAAGGAAGCGGTGGAGCGCGACGATCTGGACGTCACCGCCGACCACATCCTGATCCTGCGCAACGCCGGCCCGCAAGGCGGCCCGGGCATGCCGGAATGGGGCATGCTGCCCATCCCCAAGAAGCTGGTCCAGCAAGGCGTGCGGGACATGCTGCGCATGTCGGACGCGCGCATGAGCGGCACCAGCTACGGCGCCTGCATCCTGCACGTGTCGCCGGAATCGTATATCGGCGGCCCGTTCGCGCTGGTGCGCACCGGCGACATGATCTCGGTCGACATCGACCGCCGCAGCATCCACCTGGAGGTGTCCGACGAAGAGCTGGCGCGCCGCAAGGCCGCGTGGACGCCGCCGCCGCCGCGCTTCGGGCGCGGCTATGGCTGGATGTTCTCCAAGCATATCCGGCAAGCCAACGACGGCTGCGACTTCGACTTCCTGCAAACCGATTTTGGCGCGCCCACGGGCGAACCCAGCATCTACTGATAGCGGACCCATCATGACCGATACCACGACCGATACCACGACCACGACCCAGGCCAGCAAGCTCAGCCAGCAGACCATCGAGCAGTTCAAGACCGTCAGCACCGCGACGTTGTGCACGGCGCTGTTCAAGCGCGGCTTGCGCAACCAGTTCATCCAGGACGTGCACCCGCTCAATCCCGAGCACGGCAACATGGTTGGCGAGGCCTTCACGCTGCGCTACATCCCGGCGCGCGAAGACCTGAACCCGATCTCGGTCTTCCTGGATCCGAACCATCCGCAACGCCAGGCGGTTGAGCGATGCCCATCCGGCGCGGTGCTGGTGATCGACAGCCGCAAGGACGCGCGCGCGGCCTCCGCCGGCTCGATCCTGATCACGCGCCTGATGCAGCGCGGCGCGGCCGGCGTCGTCACCGATGGCGGCTTTCGCGATTCGCCGGAGATTGCGCGGCTGGCCATGCCGGCCTATCACCATCGCCCCTCCGCGCCGACCAACCTGACGCTGCACCAGGCCATCGAGATCAACGGCCCCATCGGCTGCGGCGACGTGGCGGTGTTCCCGGGCGACGTGGTGGTGGGCGATGCCGAAGGCGTGATCATCGTGCCGCGCCACCTGGCCGAGGAAATCGCGGCGGAAGCGGTGGAGATGACCGCGTTCGAAGACTTCGTCACGGAGGAAGTGATGAAGGGCCGCTCGATCATCGGCCTGTACCCGCCGACCCAGGAGCAAAGCCGGCTGGACTTTGCCGCCTGGCGCGAAGCCAAGGGCCGCTGAGCATCGCCGCCTGCCAGACGGGACAAGCCTCGGCAAGCTACGAACAAGCCAAAACAAGCCAAAACAAGCCAAAAACAAGCCACAAACAAGCCACAAACAAGCACATGAGCCAGCCGGCTCCCGACGCGAGGGGCAAGGCGGCCACGGATGGAGACAAGATGCATCACAACAAGCGAGGCGCGCTGCGCCGCGTTGGCGCCCTCGGCATGCTGGCCGCAGCCAGCGCCCTGTTCCTGTTCAGTACCGGCGCGCAGGCCGAGGACAAATGGCCGTCGCGCCCGATCACCTGGGTGGTGCCGTTCGCGGCGGGCGGCTCCACCGATATCGTCGCCCGTACCATCGGGCAGGAAGTCTCGAAGGCGCTGGGCCAGCCGGTGGTGGTCGAGAACCGGCCCGGTGCGGCCGGCGCGGTGGGCGCGGGCTACGTGGCGCGCGCCAAGCCGGATGGCTACACGCTGTTTGGCGGCACCATCAGCACGCATGCCATCAACGCGAGCCTGTACAAGAATCTCTCATACGACCCGGTCAAGGATTTCGAGCCGGTCTGCCTGATCGCCTACGTGCCCAATGTGCTGATGGTCGACGCCAAGCTGCCGATCAACAACGTGAAGGAGCTGATTGCCTATGCGAAGAGCCATCCGGGCCTGAGCTTCGCGTCGTCGGGCGCGGGCACTTCGACGCATCTGGCAGGTGAGCTGTTCGCCGACATGATCAAGGTGCCGATGACCCACGTGCCTTACAAGGGCAGCCCGCAGGCGATCCAGGACGTGGCCGCTGGCCTCGTTCCCTTTCTCTTTGACCAGCTGACCGCGGGCGACGCCATGATCAAGGCCGGCAAGCTGCGCGCGCTGGCCGTGACCTCGCCCAAGCGCTCCGCGCTGGCGCCCAACGTGCCGACCATGGCCGAGGCCGGTATGCCGGGCTTCGAGATGGTGTCGTGGCAGGCGCTATACGCGCCGCACGGCACGCCGAAGGACGTGGTGCAGCGCCTGAACGCCGAAGTGGTGCGCGCGCTGAAGCAGCCCGCCGTGCAGCAACGGATGACGCAGCAACTGGGCATGGAAGTGGTAGGCAGCAGCCCCGCCGAACTCGCGGCGTTCATGGGCAAGGAGATCCCGCGCTGGGCCGAACTGGTGAAGAAATCGGGGGCGACGGCCAATTGATGGCTCGTCCGGCGTAGCCACGGTTTGCTCCCCTCTCCCACGAAGTGGGAGAGGGGAGCCGCGCAGTTGCGAAATGATGCGTTGGCGCTCTCGCTGCGCGTTGGATGGAAAGCATTAAGCCGAAACAAAAACGCACAGGAGACTACATGCACTTCTACACCAAGCCCATTGCCGCAGCACTAGCGGGCATCGCGGCCGCACTCGCCTTGGCCGCCCCCGCCACCCATGCCGCCGAAGGCAGCTACCCCACCAAGACCATCACCATCATCGTCCCCGCCTCCCCCGGCGGCGCCATCGACCTGGTAGCGCGGCTGGTGGGCCAGAAGATGACCGAAGCCTGGGGCCAGTCCGTGGTGGTGGACAACCGCCCCGGCGCCACCGGCATCATCGGCACCGACCTCGTGGCCAAGAGCCCGCCGGACGGCTACATGCTGGCGCTGGTGGCCAGCAGCCACGCCATCAATCCCAGCATGGTGAAGAAGCTGCCCTTCGACACCGTCAAGAGCTTTGAGCCGGTGGCGCTGACCCACGTGGTGCCGCTGATGCTGGTGGTGTCCCCTTCCCTGCCTGTGACATCCGTCAAGGAACTGATCGCCTACGGCAAGGCCAACCCGGGCAAGTTGTCGTTCGCGTCCAGCGGTTCGGGCGGCGCGCCGCATTTCTCGGGCGAGCTGTTCAAGAGCATGACGGGCATCGACATGGTCCACATCCCGTACAAGGGCAGCACGCTGGCGCATCCGGACCTGACCAGCGGCCGCGTGTCGCTGATGTTCGACACCGTTGCCGCCATCGGGCCGCAGGTCAAGGGCGGCAAGGTGCGCCCGCTGGCGGTGACGACCGCCAAGCGCTCATCGGCCGCCCCGCAGGTGCCGACCATGGCGCAGGCTGGGCTGCCCGGCTATGAGACCAGCACCTGGGGTGGCGTGCTGGCCCCGGCCGGCACCCCCAAGGCGGTGGTGGACAAGCTCAACGCCGAGATCAACAAGGCGCTGGCTTCGCCCGACGTGCGCGAGCGCCTGCAGAACGCCGGCATCGAGCCCGCAGGCGGCACGCCCGCGCAATTCGCCAGCTTCCTGCAAGTGGAAATGGGCAAGTGGGCCAAGGTGGCCAAGGATGCGGGCATCCAGCCCGAGTGAGTTGCCGCCGGGCAACCACCAACCCATGCGTGCCGGCGCCAAGGCGCCCGGCCAGCAAGCCGTACTTTCGGAGACAAGACATGCGCTCGCTCTACACCCCCACACTTGGCCGCCGCGCGGCCCTGATCGCCCTGGCCATCGGCGCCTGGCTGCCCGCCGCGCAGGCCCAGCCCGGCGTTGCCTGGCCGACCAAGCCGGTGACCATCATCCTGCCGTTCGCCCCCGGCGGCGGCACCGACGTGGGCACCCGCCTGGTGGCGCTGCGGCTCTCGCAACTCTGGGGCCAGCCGGTACTGGTGGACAACCGCCCCGGCGCGGCCGGCAATGTCGGGCTGGACATCGTGTCCCGCGCCAAGCCGGATGGCTACACGCTGGTGGCCGGCAATGTCGGCACGCAATCGATCAATCCCTCGCTTTACAAGAAACTCAACTATGACCCGGCCGCCTTCGTGCCGGTCAGCCTGATGGCGGAGTTGCCCTTTGCCCTGGTGGTAACGCCCAAACTGCCGGCCAGGAACCCGAAGGAACTGGTGGCGCTGGCCAAAGCGCAGCCCGGCAAGCTGACCTATGCCAGCTCGGGCAGCGGCGGCTCGCCGCATCTGTCGGCCGAGATCTTCAAGGTGGCTACCGGTACCGACCTGCTGCATGTGCCCTACAAGGGCGGCGGCGCGGCCATGACCGACCTGATGGCAGGCAATGTCGACATGCTGTTCGCCTCGATCCTGGAAACCGCCGGCCATGTGAAATCCGGCAAGCTGCGCGCGCTGGCCGTGACCAGCAAGGTCCGCTCGCCCGCGCTGCCGGACGTGCCGACGCTGGCAGAGGCGGGCATCGCCGGCGCCGAGTCGGGATCGTGGGTCGGCCTGCTGGCGCCGGCCGGCACGCCCAAGGACATCGTCGACAAGATCGCCGCCGGCGTGAAGGAAGTGGTGGCGATGCCCGCGGTGAAGGAGCAACTGATCGCGCAAGGCGCCATTCCCGTGGGCAGCACGCCCACGCAGTTCGCCGACCTGATTGCCACGGATCGCAAGCGCTACGCCAAGATCATCCAGGACAACAAGCTCAGCGCGGACTGAATCAAGCACCGCCGGACCACCATCACCATTTTCACCATTTGGACCTCTTCTCATGAAACCACGCCTTGCCCAGCACGGACGCCTGCCCGCCGCGCTTGAAGCCAGCCTCGCCGAGCACTACGACGTCCACCCGCTGTGGGCCGAGACCGATCCCGCCGCCTTCCTCGCCAGCCACGGCGGCGAGTTCGCCGCACTGACCACGCGCGCCGCGATCGGCGTCGACGCCGCGATGATCGCGGCCTTGCCAAAGCTGAAGGTTATCTCCAGCTTTGGCGTGGGCCTCGACAAGATCGATCTGGACGCCGCACGCGCGCGCGGCATCGCCGTTGGCTATACGCCCGACGTGCTCAATGATTGCGTGGCCGATACGGCCTTCGGCCTGCTGATGGACGTGGCGCGCGGCTTCAGCGCGGCCGACCGTTTCGTGCGGCGCGGCGAGTGGCCAAAGGCGCAGTTCCCGCTCGCCACCCGCGTCAGCGGCAAGCGCATGGGCATCGTCGGCATGGGTCGCATCGGACGCGTCATTGCCCGGCGCGGCGCGGGCTTTGACATGGAAGTGCGCTACCACAGCCGCCGCCCCGCGCAGGATGCGCCCTACCGCCATGAGCCCTCCCTGAGCGAGCTGGCCAGGTGGGCGGACTTCCTGGTCATCGCCACCGCGGGCGGCCCCGAGACCCGGCACCTGGTGTCGGCCGAGGTACTCGACGCGCTAGGCCCGAAAGGCTTCCTGATCAATATCGCGCGCGGCACCGTGGTCGACGAAGCCGCGCTGGTGGATGCGCTGGTGCAGGGGCGCATTGCAGGCGCCGGGCTGGATGTGTTCGAGAACGAGCCGCAGGTGCCGCAGGCGCTGTTCGCGCTGGACAACGTCGTGCTGCTGCCGCATATCGCCAGCGCCACGCACGAGACGCGCAATGCGATGGCGGATCTGGTGTTTGAAAACCTGCAGGCTTTCTTTGCCAATGGGGCGGTGAAAGCCTCGGCGGTGTAGAGCGGTTAGATCGACGTTAACTGGGGGGCGACGCGGGCCAACGCCGCGCGCCACCCCCGCGCTCAGAAGGGCTTTGACAACGCCACGTAGAAGCTGCGCCGCGGCGCATACTGCGGCGCGCCCACCCCGATGCCGGTCCCGTCGCGCAACTGGTAGTTGCGATCGAACAGGTTGATCACCGTCAGCCGGACTTTGAATTTGCCGATGACCGGCGCATCGAAGGCGTGTCCGGCGCCCACGTTGACCTGGAAGTAGGCGCCCAGGTGATTGGTGTTGGCGAAGCCGTTGCGCAAGCCGCTGCCGAACAGCGCATCCGCGCTCAGCAGCGTGCCGTGCCACGTGTACGAGGTACCGAACGAGCCCGCCACCGTCTGGTCGTGGTCGAGGTGGACCCAGTTGCTGGCGATATACGCCAGCTCATCCGCGCCGAAATGGAACTGCCCGGTCTCGACCCCCTTGGCCAGGGCGCGCGAAACGCCCAGGTTGGCGTAAGCGGCAAAGCTCCCCTGCCGGTAGTTGGCCGTGCCCTCCAGCCCGTAGATCTTGCCTTGGTCGTAGTTGAACGAGGAGAAGATCAGCGCGTTGCCGAACTGCCCTTCGTCTTGCAGGTGGCGCACCTTGCGGTAGTAGGCATCCAGGCCCAGCGTGAGGTTGCGCGTGGCCTGGTGCGACACGCCAAGGTCGAAGTAATCCGAGCGCTCCGAGCGCACGGCCGTGTTGGCGTCCGACGGCAAGGCGTTGGTGGTGCCGGCGAAGCTGGCCACCGAGGTGGTGTCGATCTTCTCGGTCGCCGGTGGCGTGAAGTAACGCGCGTAGCCGGCATGCAGGCGTGTGACGTTGGTGAGATCGTAGGTCAGCCCCAGGCGCGGGCTGATCTGCTGCTCGCTGACAACCGTGTTGACGTGGTCATAGCGCGCGCCGTAGTTGACCGTCAGCTTGTCGGTGGCCTTCCACTCGTCTTGCAGGTAAAAGCCCAGCGTGGTGCCCGTATTGCTGGTGTTGTCCACGATGGTGAATGGCACCCCGCTGGTCTGGTTGCCGTTGGCGTCGGCGGGAAGCACGCTGGAGGTGTTGTCCACGCCGTAATGCTCGCGCTGCACGAACACGCCGGTGCGCAGCGTGTGGCTGGGGTTGAGCACGTAGCTGCCGTCGGCCTGCACGCCGTAGGCTTCGTTGCTGCGCGTGATGTTGGCGGCAACGCCGGTGTAGGCCAGGTCGCCGATCGGGTCCGGGTTGTAGTCGACGCGGCTGGTGCGATGGAACAGCGACACCTGGAAATCGAGCGCGGACGATACCTTGTTCTGGTACGAGAGGATCTGGAAATCGGTCTTCTCGCGCTGGTTGGCGTTGAGCTGGTCGGAGGGCGGCGTGACCACGCCGTCGATGGTAAACGACGGCGACAGGCCCGGCCGGTTCGGAATCTGGAAGCGGTTGTCAGCGCTGCCAAACATGAAGCTCACCCGGCTGTCCGGATTGATCAGGTAGGACAGCATGCCGAATGCCTTGCCCTGGTCGGTGTGATCGTGAATGGCATTGCGCCCGGCGGCGGGGTTCTCGATGCCGAGGTTGTTCTCGACAAAGGAGCCGCTCAGGAAATAGCTCCACGGCCCTTTGGCGCCCTGCACATAGCCGTTGAGCTCATGGTCGGCGTGGCTGCCGAAGACCGTGCCGATCTCGCCGCCGAAAGCCTTGGGCTGCCCCTCCTCGTCGGCGGCCGCACCCTTGGTGCGGATGTCCACGATGCCCGCCGTGCGAAAACCGTACTGCGCCGGCAGCGCCCCGGTGATCAGCTTGATCTCGTCCGCGAAACGCGTATCCAGCATTTGCCCGAAGCCGCTGATCGGCTCGGGAATGATGACGCCGTTGATGCGGTATTGCAGGTTGGCGTGGTCGCCGCGCACGTGCAACTGGCCAAAGGAGTCCTGCACCACGCCGGGGGCTTGCAGCAGGACCTGGTTCAGCGGCGTGTTTTCTCCCTGGGGCAGCGCGTTGATGTCCTCGCTGTCGAAACGATAGACCGAGCTGCCGGTCTCGGGCGACAAGGCGTTGCGCGCCTCGTCGAGCCGCTTGGCGGTGACCACGACGGCATTCAGGGCCTTGGCGCTGGCTGCCGGCGCGGGTGCCGGGGCGGGAACCGATGGCGAGGATGGTGAGGAAGAAGACGGGTCGGCCGGCGATGACTGCGCGTGGGCGGACAGGGCGAGCGCCGACGCGGCGCCGGCCGCGATGGCTCGAAGCGGAAAACGGGACATGGGGTGCCTCTGATGGAATGGGAATGTCGCGCACGGCCTTCAGGCGCGCGCGCATGCATTAAGCGAACAATCCGCCAGTCAGAGGGGGGCCACGGCTGCGGGGCCGTGGCGAGGCGATGGGCGCGATGTGCCGCTCGGCGAGCAGCGGGTAATGCCAGCGGCGGAAACTGACGAGCAGCAGCCAGCAAGCCATCGACGGCATGCCCACGGCGGCGGCCGCGAAGGCCAGGCATTGCAGGCAGGCGTGGCCGGGCCCGCACTGTTCAATGTCGGCCGGTGCCGCGCATGGATTGCTCTGCTGGGACGCGTGGAGATGGGAAAGCGCGTGGACGACCGCACCCGCCTGCCCGAAGAGCAGGAACACGCAGAGCAGGAGCACTAACGGGCGTCGCCACATGGGATGGCTGGGAGGGCGAGGGCGCGGGGCCATGAGCGGCCCGGCCTTCTATTTTTGCAACAGTGTTGCAAGTGTGCCATCAGGACCCATCAGGACACAAGCGAACTCAACACCCATGTACCTGGCTGCCTGTGCGGCCAACCACGTTGTGATTCGGGCCACACCCCCCTCCGTCGAGTGGTAGCGAGCCAGGTGTGCTTTTGCGCATACTCGCGGCTAGCAAAAAAATAGCGCGAACGTGCATAGAGGGGTCAGAGATGGAAGCAACCATTACGTTTGCGGGGTACCTGCTGGCGTTTCTGCTGGCGCTGGTCCTCGGGGCGAGAAGCGTGAACCGGCACCATCCGGCGCTGCGCCAGGAATTACCGGTTGCCGCGGAGCCGCAGCAGCCATAAACGTGGTCCTTGCGGCCCCCGCCAGCACTTAGCACTTAGCACTTAGCACTTAGGGTTCAGCAACCACCGCGACGTCGTCGCTTTCCCCCTGCGCCAGCGCCCTGAGCCGCGCCATCGAATTGCGGATATGCAGGCGGGCCAGATGTTCCGCCTCATCGGCATCCGCGCCTTCGATCGCCGCCACGATCCGCTCGTGCTCCTCGATGGCTGCCAGTGCCCGGTCGCGGGCAAACAGAACCCTTGGCGCAAACACCTGCGATGTCATATGCACAATGGGCACCTGCCGCGCCAGGTACTCGTTCGCTGCCAGCCCGATGATGGCCGTGTGAAACTCGACATTGGCCGCTGTATAGACCTCGGGCCGCCAGGGATCGAGGCTCCCCCGCTGCGCCTCGATGATGGCGCGCAAGGGCGCCCCGGCCAGCTCGCTGGCGCGTGATGCCGCCAGCCGGGCCGCCAGGCCGTCGATCACCTCCCGCAACTCGTAGGCGTCCATCAGCTGCCGGAAATCCGCGCTGACCACGGTCACGCCGCGTGCCGTCTCGGCGCTGACCAGGCCCTCGCGCTCCAGGATGCGCAGCGCTTCGCGCAGCGGCGTGCGGCTGATCTTCAGGTCCTCGGAAATCTCCACCTGGCGCAGTGGCTTGCCCGGCGGGTAGACGCCGCGATAGATGCGCTGGCGCAGGACCTGGGCGACTTCCTCGACCAGCCGCACCCGGCCTTGCCATTCGAATGTTTCTGCCATTTGCCCCCAATTTTATGAAATTTCACGCTATTTTGCGCATCCCGGCGCCGTTTGGGCACGGGGTGATTCAGCTTGGGTGGCGCAGTTTACAAGGGCTGCCCACGGGTCTACTATAGCCGCAAACAGTGGATTCTGGATCCAAAAACCAAAGCCTCGCAAAGCGTGGCATCCAGGCCCCCGAGACACTTTCTGGAGACGCCCGCCGATGAGCGATGCGCTTTGCTTTCTGTCCGCCGCCGAGCTTCAAGGCCGCATCGCCCGCAGGGAAATCTCACCCGTCGAGCTCACGCAGGCCGTGCTCGACCGCGCCGCCCGGCTGCAGCCTGAGCTGAACTGCTTCATCACGCTGTGCGCCGACCAAGCCATCGCCGCCGCCCGCGAGGCGGAGCAAGCCGTCATGGCGGGCAAGCCACTTGGGCTGCTGCACGGCATTCCCTTCACCGCGAAAGACCTCGTCAATACAAAGGGCGTGCGCACCACATTTGGCGTGGCGCCGTACCGGGACAACGTGCCCGACCACGATGCGGTGGCCATCGCCCGCCTGCGCGAACAAGGCGCCATCCTGATCGGCAAGACCACCACGCCCGAGTTTGGCTCCAAATGCCTGACCGATTCGCCGCTGTTTGGCCGCACGCGCAATGCCTGGAGCCGCGAGCGCACCAGCGGCGGATCGAGCGGCGGCGCGGCGGTCGCCGTGGCTAGCGGCATCGCGCCGCTGGCGGTCGCAACCGATGGCGGTGGCTCCACGCGGATTCCGGCCGCTTGCAACGGCGTGGTCGGCATCAAGCAGAGCAACGGCGTGATTCCGCACAGCCAGGCGCAGGACCTGTTCGGCAACCAGACCTATGTCACGCCGACCACGCGCACGGTCGCGGATACCGGCCTGATGCTGCAGGCGATGGCCGGCGAGCATGCCTGCGACCCCTGGTCCATCGGCGTGCCCAAGCCGGACTATGTCAGCGCGGCGCGAGCGCAAGGCGATCTGCGCGGGCGCCGCATCCTTTACTGCCTGACGCCGCCAGGACGCCCGGCATCGGCGGAAGTGGCGCGGGCCTTCGAGGCGAGCCTGTCCAAGCTGGCAGACCTTGGCGCGGAGCTGGAACCTTTCTCCGGCGAAGGCTTCGACGTGGAGCCGATCTGGCGCGCCATCAACCATACGGTCTGGCGCGCGCGCTTTGCCGCTATTGCCGAGGAGCACGGCGACCAGCTCAGCGCCACGTTCCTGCGCCAGGTGGCCTCCGCCGCGCAGGTCAGCGGCGTGGAGTACCAGCAAGCCATGTTCGACCGCACGAAGCTGTTCCAGCGCGTGCAGGCGCTGCTGCAGCGCGCAGACCTCCTCGCCATGCCTACGCTGACGCGCACGGCGCTGCCCATCGGGCAGGACCTGTTCGGCACCATCGACATCGACGGCGAGGCTTTCGAAAACGTGCGCGCGCACTGGTTCCCGTGGACCATGCCGTTCAACATGACCGGCCACCCCGCCATCAGCCTGCCCTGCGGCTTCGGCAGCGACGGGCTGCCGATCGGCTTGCAGCTGGTGGGCCAGTTCCGCGGCGACGCTGAACTGCTGCGTGTGTCGGCGCTGTTCGAGGCGTCGCACGGGCTGCTTGGCCAGTGGCCGCAACCGTAATCCGCTGCAACCGCCTCCCCTTTCATCACCGATAGACTTCGCCACCGCATCCGCCATGACCCAAGCTTTACGCCGCAACCTCGTGATCCACACCCTGGCGCTGTCGGCCTGCGCCGTTGCTGTCCTCGCCCTGCCCCGGCCAGCCAGCGCGGCGGACAACCCGGATGCCGCGATGCACATCATCGTCGGCTACGCCCCCGGCGGCGCGGCCGACAGCCTCGCCCGGATCTATGCCGAGCAACTGCGCCAGGATGGGCATGGCACCGTCATCGTGGAGAACAAACCCGGCGCATCGGCCCGCCTGGCGCTCGACTACGTGAAGCGCGCCAAGCCGGATGGCAAGACCATCTTCATCGGGCCGTCGCCGCTGTTCACCATCTTCCCGCTGACCTACAAAAAGCTGGGTTACGACGCGGACAAGGACCTGGTGCCCGCAGCCGTGCTGACCGACGTGCCAACCGTGATCGCGGCGGGCGTGCAGCAGCCGTACAAGAACATGAAGGAGTACGTGGAGTGGGCCAGGCGCAATCCCAATAGCGCCAGCCTGGGCCTGGCGACCATCGGCAGCGCGGGCCACCTGGGCACGGTAGCGCTGGGCAAGGCTGCCGGCATCGCCATCACGCCGGCCGCTTACCGCGGCGCGTCCCCGATGCTGGTCGACGTGATCAGCGGCACGGTGTCGATCGGCTGGGATGCCGTGGCCAGCATGATGCCGCTGTACAAGGGCGGCAAGCTGCAGTTCCTGGGCGTGAGCGGCACGCGGCGCGCCAAGGCGCTACCGGATGTGCCGACCTTGAAGGAGCAAGGCTTCAGCCAGTATGACTACGCCACCAGCTGGTACGGCGCGTTCCTGCCGGCCGGCACCCGGCCGGATGTCGTTGCCAAGGTCGAGAAGATGTTCATCGTCGCCTCCGGCAACGCCGCGACCGCCGGCAAGCTGGAGGCCCTTGGGCTGGAAGTGGCAGCCAAGCCTGGCCAGGAGGCGCGGCATCGCATCCAGCTGGAGCGCGCCGCCTGGAAGCCGATTGTGGAGGCTACCGGTTTCATCGCGGAGGACTGATCAGGATCAGAGGAAGGGGCGGATGACTCCGCCCCTTCCTCCCGCTCTAATGCGCCGCGCCTTCCCTGAGCGCCTCGCGCGCAGCCATCAGCGCAAATCCGAGCAGGTTGGGCCCGCGCCACTGATCGGGATTGGCCGCGCGCGGATCGTCAGCGGCCAGGCCAATGCCCCATATGCGGTCCACCGGGCTGGCCTCCACCAGCACGCGCCGCCCGGTGCCGAGCAGGTAGCCAGCGAGGTCCGGATTCTGGCGGAATTTTTCAATATTGCCCTGCGTCACCAGCGCCTGGCACGCGGCATTCCAGCGCCCTTCGTCAAAGCCGCGCACCTCGCGGCCAAGCCGCTTGGCCGCGGCGGGCGAAGGCGCCGCCAGGATACGCGCCAGGGCAGGCTCGTCGCCGAACAGGCGCGCCTTGCCAGCCATCATGAAATGCTCGGCGCTGGCGAACACCTGGCCATCCACGCTGAACCGCGCGGGCCACCACTGCGACAGGCACTCCTTGCCCACCGCGGCTCCCGGCCTGGCGCTGTGGCCCCAGAAAAACAGGTAGGCGGGCCGGTGACCGCGCCGGAAGGCACTGATCAGGGAGGCGTGGTCATGGATATCGGGCTGGGTCATCGTAAGTCGGTATGGTCTGGCATGGATGGAGCCTGGGCGCCCCCAAAGCGCTCTAGTATTGTTCGCGGCAAAGGTGTGCGTCAAATGGCACAAGGCGCGTGTTCATGAGTAAGGCGTTTTGAGCGCCGGGGCACCGGATCCTCGCCAGCGCAAGCCTGTGGTATCATCTGCGCCGTCTTAGGGGAGTAGCTAGCCTCCAGTCCCCCTGGAGGAGCCTGCGTCAACATACTTGGTACAAAAAACCATGGCGCCGGCAGCCTGATTGGCTCAGCGAGACCTTTGACTTTTCTGTCCACCAGCTGGGGCTGGCACTGGGCAGCGAAGTCATTGGTTCGTTTGTTGCCGGCCCCCTTTGGATGTCACATGGAAGCACTCATTGCTTCGTTCGGTATGGTCGCCCTGGCTGAAATGGGCGACAAGACTCAGCTCCTTTCCTTTCTCCTGGCCTCCCGGTTTCCCGGCAAGCAATGGAGCATCATTGCGGGCATTTTCGTCGCAACGATCTTCAACCACCTCTTTGCCGCCGCCTTGGGCGACTGGGCTGCATCGCACGTCAGCCCGGATGTGACACGCTGGGTGCTGGGCATCGCCTTCCTGGCCTTTGCCGCCTGGGCGCTGATCCCCGACAAGCTGGACGACGAAGGGAACAACGGCAAGCGCGCCGGCGCCTTCGCCACCACCGTCGTCGCCTTCTTCCTCGCCGAGATGGGCGACAAGACGCAGTTCGCCACCATTGCGCTAGGCGCGCAGTATGCCAACCTGAGCATGGTCGTGGTCGGCACCACGCTCGGCATGATGGCGGCCAACGTGCCCGCGGTCCTGCTGGGTGAACGCCTGACCCGCATCATCCCGCTGTCCAAGATGCGCTTCGTCGCCGCGGCGCTGTTCGCCATCTTCGGCATCCTGATCCTGTTCAAGGTGAACTTTGGCCTGAACCTGGGGACCTGAGCCAGCCGCATGGCATGGTCAACTCGCATGGTCAACTCGCATGGTCAACTCGCATGGTCAACTCGCATGGCCAACTCGCATGGCCAACTCGTGTGCCTTCGCCAGCTTGCGCTTGCGCGCTGGCGTGGCAGGCGATTGGCCGCGATCGACGCTGGCCGAGCCATGAACAGCAACGCGCCGTCGCAGCACGCGCGGCGCGTACCACCGCAGGTGTCTATGGCGCCACTGCCCGGAGGCCAGTATCCTCCTACAGTTGCCCCGCCCCGAGCCCAATTCATCAGCCCAATGAGAACAAGAGCCGAAGTCGTCGTGCTGGCAGCCGATCTTGCCGGCACCACCGTGTTTGCCGTGGAGGGCGCCATCGTCGCCATGCGGCATGGGCTGGACTTTCTCGGCGTGCTGGTGGTCTCGCTGGTCACCGCGGTCGGCGGCGGCATCATCCGTGACCTGCTGATCGGCGCGGCCCCGCCCAATGCGATCCGGGACTGGCGCTATCCCGCCCTTGCCTGTCTTGCCGGCACCGCGGCGTTCGTATTCCACTCGGCGGCGCAGGGGTTTACCGGCCCGCTGATCATCGCGCTGGATGCGGCGGGCCTGGCGCTGTTTGCCGTAGCGGGCGTGCAAAAGGCGACGAACTACGGCGTACGCCCGCTTGTGGCGACGCTGATGGGCACGCTCACCGGCGTGGGCGGCGGCGTGGTGCGCGACATGCTGCTGGCGCAGGTGCCGACCGTGCTGAGCGCCGACATCTACGCCACGGCGGCCTGGCTGGGATCCGCGGTACTGGTCAGTGCCCGGGCCCTGCGCCTGCCGCCGAGCGTCGCGGCGCTGGCCGGCGGCGCCAGCTGCTTTGCGCTGCGGCTGCTTGCCGTGCAACATGACTGGCACCTGCCGAAGGTGCCGGTCTGGTGAGAGCTCGGATCTGGGGGCAGGCAACGGATTGCAAGGACGAAGCCCGCCATTTCAGGGATAGCAAAACAAGCGCGATTTCCCTGCCTGCTCCGGCGCAACACCCGTGCGTGCCCCGACCGCCGTGCCAGGTGCAACATCGAGTTCGCATGCGCTATGATCGCAATCGCTTGGCGCAGGCGAAGTACAGGGGGGGCGAAGCGTGAATGCCCAGGAACTGGACACAACAAGATTCGGGAAAAACAACATGCAGACACATGGCGGGAAAACTATAAGAATCCGCAAGGCACTGATGACCCTCGGGGGCGCTCTGCTACTGGCGCCCTGCGCCGCGCTCACGGCAACCCAGGCGTCGGCCCAGAGCGTCGAGCAACCGGCGTTCAAGGAAGGCGATAGCTGGACCATGCACCTGAAGAACCAGTTCCAGAATGGTGAAACGCGCGAACGCAGCTTCGTCAGCGCCCTGGTCCGCTCCGGCGGGGATAGCATCCTGATATCGACCAAGCCAGTCGATTCCAGCCTCCCCCCCAAGGAAATCCTGCTGGGTCTCGACTGGAGCCAGGCGAGAAGCATCAACGGCCATATGCAGGTCGTCAACAAGCCGCTCTCGTTCCCCATGAAGATCGGCAAGACATGGACCGTCTCCTACGACGAGGAACATCCAAATCCCACGATCAAGCAGCGCCACACCCAGATGCAATACAAGGTGATTGGCTGGGACGATATCACTGTGCCTGCCGGCAAATTCCACGCCTTGAAGATCGAAACCGACGGGACCTGGTACCTGGAGTTCCAGCCCACGCCGTCGGCCGCCGCCGCGGTTGCCAAGGTGGATCAGAATGGTTCCAGTGTCACGATGCAGAGCCAAAAGCCCACTACCCCGGATCCGGCTACAGGCCGCATTTACCGGGCGTACTGGTATGTTCCGTCGGTCAAGCGGGCCGTGAAAATCATCGAGGAGCAGTACAACTCCGGAGGCGGCCTCTCAAACCGGGACACGGTGGAGCTTGAGGCGTACAAGGTCGACATGCAGGCCGCTGCCGGCAACTAAGCGGTCGCCAGGGCTACTGCAGCGCTCGTACTGACCGGGCAGCTTGTCCCGCCCTGACATCGGCGAGAAACCGCGGCCAGGGATGGAACATCATGCCGTTGAAAGACACCCACACCCCAAAGGACTGGGTTCTGCGCGCGCCGCAAGCAGGCCGCATGGAACGCATCGAGGCGTTCTTTTCCGGGCATGGCTACGATCCGCATCGCCACGATACCTATGCCATCGGACGGACGCTGTCGGGCGTGCAGCGCTTTCAATATCGTGGTGCAGAGTGCAACAGCGTGCCTGGCGGGACCATCGTGCTGCATCCCGATGAAGTCCATGACGGCGAGGCCGGCACCGAGGCTGGCTTCCAGTACCGGATGTTGTATATCGAGCCAGCGTTGATCCAGCAGGTGCTGGGCGGCAAGCCGCTGCCCTTTATCAAGAACGGCCTGTCCTCGGATGCGCGGCTGTGCGAAGCGACCGGCGTCTTGCTGCAAAGCATGGAGAGCCCGCTCGATCCGCTGGAGGAGGACGATGCGCTGTTCGATCTCGCGCATGCCCTGAGCGCCGCGGCCGGCGCTCGCGCCAGGCACCAGGGCTATGACTACCGGGCCGCAGAGATCGCGCGGGGATTTATGCACGGCGCGCTACACCGCACGGTCACCTTGAGTGAGCTGGAAGCGTGCAGCGGGCGCGATCGCTGGAGCCTGTCGCGCGACTTCCGCTTGCTGTTCGGCACCAGCCCTTACCGCTACCTGACCATGCGCCGGCTTGACCTGGTCCGCTCGCTGCTGATGCGGGGCCAGTCGCTGGCCGATGCCGCGCTGGCCGCGGGCTTCATCGATCAGAGCCACATGACGCGTCACTTCGGCAAGGCCTATGGCATGTCGCCGGCACGCTGGGTGAAGATGCAGCAAAGACTGCGCTGATGGCGCCGGCTGAGAGCTTGCACGATCGTACAAGATTTCGCGCGCCGGCCTTGCTAACGTGTGCGTTCATGACAAGGCAAGGAGATACACGCTATGCAACACGATCTGGCAAGCGCCCCACACAAAGAGCCCGGTGAATACAAGAGCCTGAACTTCGCGCAGAAGCTCGGCCTGATCCATGAGCGCTGGACGCCGAAAGTCATCGCCGAGATGAACGACTACCAGTTCAAGCTGGTCAAGATCGAAGGCGATTTTCTCTGGCACCACCATGCCGAGACCGATGAGGCGTTCATCGTGCTGGAGGGCGCGCTGCGCATCGATTTTCGCGACGGGCACGTGCAGCTATCGGCCGGCGAGATGTTCGTGGTGCCCAAGGGCGTGGAGCACAAACCTTTTGCCGAGACGGAGGTGAAGCTGCTGTTGATCGAGCCCCGGGGCGTGCTGAATACCGGCGGCGAAGGGGGCGAGCGGACGGCGGTCAACGACGTCTGGATCTGATCGCCCCGCCCGCCCTGCCCGCCCCCGCCCTATCCTCCCGGCGCTCAGGCCTTGCGATAGCGTGCGATGCCGTCCGGGCCCACCTCCATCACGGCCTCTTTCCGATGCACGAGATAGTTCAGGTGGGCAATGCTCTCGCCGGTTGCCATGCCGAGCAGCCCGGGCTCGGCGCCGATGGGGCGGGAGAATAGCTCGCCGAAGACATCCACCGCCCGCCTGGGCTCGGCCAGCGCGGCGCGCAGCCGGTCCAGCGCGTGGTGCTGGCTGCGCTCCAGATAGTCGATACGCGCGTGCAAGCCACGGAAGGGCTCGTTGTGTGCCGGCAGCACCAGTACGTCGTCCGGGACTTCCCGGCGCAGCTTGGCAAGCGAGGCCAGCCAGTCGCCCATCGGATCGGCATCGGGCTCGGTCGGGAAGACCGATACGTTGGAAGAGATGCGCGGCAGGATCTGGTCGCCGCTGATCAGGATCTTCAACGCCTCGCTATAGAGGCAGGCGTGTTCGGGCGAGTGGCCGTTGCCAACCACGACCCGCCACTGGTGCTCGCCAATCGTCAGGTTCTCGCCGTCGCGCAAGCGCCGGTAGCTGTCGGGCAAGGCATGGACGTACTTGCCGAAGCCGCCAAAGCGCACGCGGTAGGCCTCGATGGCATTGTCGCCCCAGCCTGCGCGGCGATAAAAGCGCACGCCGTCTTCCGGTGCCTCGCGCCCGGTGTCCGCCGCGAGCACGCGGCAGTTCAGGTACTCCAGCCGGGTCATCCACAGGCGGCAGGCAAACTTGCGGGTCAGCCAGCCGGCCATGCCGATATGGTCGGGATGCATGTGCGTGACGAAGAGCCGGGTGAGCCCGTCCGCCAGCGCCCCACCCTGCGCGAAAAGCTCGCTCCAGGCGGCGGCGGTTTCGCTGGTTTGCAAACCGGCGTCAACCCCCGCCCAGCCTGCGCCGTCGCGCACCGCCCACAGGTTGATATGGCTCAGCGCGAATGGCATCGGCATGCGGATCCACAGCACGCCCGGTACGATTTCAATCGCGCTGCCAGGCGCCGGCGCTTCTCCGCAGGGGTAGTCGAGAACAGGCTTGCTCTCGGTCCCGGGTGAGGGGGTCAGACTCTCGTCGCTCATGTTGTTGTTTTCCTTGGGTCCGTGCGGACATGCCAGTTGCGCCACGTGGCGCTCCGGATACTGCACCGGCATGGGGCAAGGCTGCGCATCCTTGCGTGCGACGCCGTGAGCGATTCTACCGAGGTCCGGCCGTTCGCGCAGCAGCACGTACCCGGCTCAGCCGGCGCGCGCGGGCGGCGCGTGATCGCCCGGACCCGCCGGGTCGGCCATCAGCGGCGCAGTCGCCACGCCCTTGGCGCCGCGGCGGCGCCAGCCTGCCGGCGGCATGCCGAACTCCGCCGGCAGCGCATCGATGCAACGGCGCACCGCCTCCACAAAGAGCAGTTCGGACAACCTGGCAAGGACGATCTCGGTACCGGCCCGCCATTGCCCCGCCTCGGCCGTTGCGAACTGCAGCGAGGCATCAAGCCAGGCCGAACGGGGATCGTTGCGCAAAACCATGTTCGGCGAGACCGCCCGGGCGATCCACACGGCCACCCGCGAGTTCACCTTCCGCTACCGCTCGCCGGCGCACTGGATCGAAGTGTTCCGCACCTGCTATGGCCCGATGCACAAGGCGTTCGGCGCGCTGGACGCCGGGAAGCAGGCGGCCTTCACCGAGGAAGTGATGGCGCTGATGGTGAGTCGCAACCGCTCGGGCGATGGCACGCTGGTTTTGCCCAGCGAATATCTCGAAGTGGTGATCGAACGCAACCGCTAATGCGCAGCGCGAAGCGTGCCCTGAAAAACTGACAACCCTGGTGAAAAAAGAACTTCAGGCATTCGATCGCAACCGGCGCCAGCTCCCTACTCTGCTGGCTGGTATCCACCCCCTTTCAGCAGGGTACTGAAATTGCTGTACTGCAGCACACTTACCAACGGCAACTCGATTGACCCTGTTGTTGCCATTCCTTGAGGGTGTAGGCGATCTCCCCGGCCTACACCCCTTTTTCCCCTTCCTCTCTCCATTTGAAGGGCCAGGACGCGTCAATCCAGGGGCGTTTTCACAAAACCAATCCCCCCATCAGAGGGGATGAAAATAATAGATGCGGCGTAACTCCTGGCATTCCATCGTTTTTATGTCAGACATTAAAATATTGCAATGCGTATCACAAATAATCTCGGATATAGTGCGTCGCAACAATTGAATATTTAGCATTTTATTTATTTCATATCGATTTACTGCGGGAAGTAACTCAGAATATGAACGGTTCAGACCGACAGGCATGAACTGGCTATTTCAGTTTCCAGCACCGTGCAAGACAAATACAACGAGCGAGGCCGCAGCCGGCGCGGGAGGGGGGAACCTCCGCATCGTGCAGCCGACCCGCCGGACACATCAAACAACCACGCGGCACGCGCGGCGCTGCAAGCGCCGGGCGGCACGTTGTGGAATCGGTGAAAACGGGGTCCCACCAAAAGGTAGGGGGGCAAAAGTGCAGCACACAGGGGTATTCACGCGTCAGGAACTAGACAACTACTTTGCCTCGTACGTAGGGATGGAAGGCGGAAACCCCAGGGCCAGTCTCTGGATCTGCGACAGAAGCCCGCATCCCTGGTACGAGCGCCTGGCGGGGCCATTGCGGCCGCGCACGGAGCCACCGGCATGGGATGCGGAGTTTCGCGCGAAGCATCGGGAAGACATGGGCAAATGGCTGAACCACCAGCGCATTGCCCGCATCATGGCCGCAGCGCGCGCGCAAGCGCTCGGTATCCGGCTGGATGACAATGACTGGAAGGCGTACTACCGGGACGAGCTCTACGCACCCGACGGCGCGCAATTCAAGCTGAACCTGTTTCCGCTGCCCGTCATGCTCGATGGCCTGACACCCTGGTCCAAAGTGTTCCGCGGCCAGTCCGAACTCGTGCCCAAGGATCGCTACCTGGACCTGTGCCGGCATGGCGGGCGATTCCGCTTCCTGCGCACGCTCTGCGCGCACTGGCGGCCCAAGGTGGTCGTCTGCATCGGCTATCGCCAGGCCGACGACTTCGTACGCGCATTTGGGCTCGAGCAGGTCGCATGTGAAGAGCGGCAATTGCAGCCGGCAGACCAGGTAAGAATCCTGCACATCTACAAGAGGGATGGCACCACATGGATCGTCTGCCCTGCACTCGCAGGCAGCGCGGGGCTGACCTCCGACGTGCAGCTCAACGCGTTCGGCAAGCTGCTCGGCGCCAGCCTGGCGCCGAGCGACTTCGACCACCCTCCCGCGGCGGCATGCGGTCCGGGCAGATTGCCGGAGAGCCTGAATGCGCTGTTGGCCGGCAATGCATCTGGTGGACTGCCAAGCGGCGGATATCCTGCCCAACGGCATCACCACCCTGACCCAAGGGACGCGCGGCAACACCGGTCCGATTTCGTGCCCCAGGCCATGTAGCCGCCAGGGCCATGCGCCGGGCCTACGGATTACGCCTATATTCAAAGACCGAACCAAGCGCACGGACAGGGAGCAGCCATGGATCCTGAAGCCTTTGCCGGTCTCCTCGCTCGCGAGGGGTTCCAGGAAGTCGTCACCGTCACCCGTGAGGCTAACGGATCTCTTGACGTCCATGCGCATCCCTTCGAAGCCAGGGCGCTGATTCTCGAAGGCATGCTTTACCTGGCCACCGAAGGCGAGGAACAAGCCTTCCGGGCCGGGGATGAATTCCACTTGCGCGCCAACGAAGCGCACTCGGAGCGCTACGGGCCACAGGGCGTGAAGTACATGGTCGGCAGGAAATAGCGCGCCGCGGCTGCCGGCCGCCCGGCGGGATTTGCACCAGTTGGCCAACTCATGCGAACATCCTTCGTTTTTTGGGAGCCCTGCCCATGAAACGCTCGACCTTGCTCGCATCGCTTGCCCTGCTCACGCTGGCCGTGGGGCAGCCCGCGCTCGCGGACACGCTGAAGAAACCCGGCCTCGACGCACTAGCCGCCGCCGCGCAGGCCAGCCCGCCAGCCGATTTCAACGCATTCCTGAGTGCGGCAGCCAAGGCCGATCCCTCGCTGGCAGGCAGTGTCACCGCCTATCAAAAGCACGCCCCGCTGCACGGCGACGACCTGACCAATATCGGGCGCCTGCTGGGCCTCTATAACCGGATTCACAACCACCAGGCGGTGATCGGCGCCATCGAGCGCATGGTGGCCTTGCGCACCGTGCGCGACGACAAGATCCCGCAGCATGAGAACCCCGCCATCATCGCCTTCGGCAACCTGGTGGAAGGCATGGCCAAGGACTTCGGCCTCACCTTCCGCAATGTCGACAACCGCGTGTTCGAAGTCACGCTGCCGGGCACGGGCAAGGAAGAATTCGGCTTGCTTACCCACGCCGACGTCGTCCCTGCCGTGGCGGACGAATGGGTGCTGGACGACGGCACCAAACTCGATCCGTTCAAGGTCACGCGCGTGGGTGATTATCTGTACGGCCGCGGCACCATCGACGACAAGGGCTCGATTGCCACCGTGCTGTATGCAATGAAGACCGTGAAGGAAAGCGGGCTGAAGCTCAACCGCACCATCCGGCTGATGATCGAGACCACCGAGGAAACGGGCGGCGACGGCATGAAATATTACCGGCAGCACACGAAGCTGCCCGAGTACAACATCGTGCTCGACAGCAAATACCCGGCCGTGGTGGCCGAGAAAGGCTCGGGCAGCCTGAAGGTGTTCTTCCCCGTGCAGGCCACCGACGGCAACGCTACCGCCATCGTCGGCATGAGCGGCGCGGCCGCCGCCAACGCCGTGCCGCAAACCGCGAGCGCGCAACTCAAGGGCGGCGACCTGAACGCGACCCGCGCCCGGCTTGAAGCAGCACGCGCCGCCTTTATCGAGAAGTACGCGCCGCAGGGCAAGTTCGCCATCGATATCACCCAGCGCGCCGACAGCCTGGAGGTCAAGGTCACCGGCAGTTCCGCCCACGGCTCCCGGCCCGAGGAAGGCGTGAATCCCCTGCCGCGCCTGACGCTGTTCCTGCGGGAATCCGGCATCGCGCTGGCCGACAACCACTACGCCCGCGCAGCGAAGTACCTCGACGACCTGTACGGCACGGGCTACCTCGGCGAAAAGATGGGCGTGGCCTACAAAGACGACTTCATGGGCCCGCTCACCCTGTCGCCCAACCTCGTCCAGGAAAAAAATGGCCAGCTGGAAGTCACCACCAACGTGCGCATGCCGCGCGGCAACACGCCGCAAGCCCTGTCCAAGGCCGTGGCCGACAAGATCAACGCCTGGGCTGGCGCCAACCACGCAACGGTGACCATCAGCCACGACCAGGGCGACTGGATGGCACGCGACCCTAAAGGCGCGTGGCTGTCCACGCTGCTCAACATCTTCGGCGACACCACGGGGCTGGAAGCCAAGCCCGTGCCCACCGCCGGCAGCACCACCGCCAAGCTGATGCCGAATGCCATCAACTTCGGCCCCGCCATGCCCGGCAAGAAGTACACCGCGCACAACGCCAAGGAGTACAAGGAAGTCACCGACCTGGACCTGGACATGCAGATGTTCACCGAGATGCTGATCCGCATCGGGGATCTGAAGACGATGCAGTGAGGACCTGGCGGCTGCTCAGTTCGTCATGCTATGCACCGTCCAGGAAATGGGGGGCTGTTCGCTTCATCGAGAAGACGATTCCCTTCGCCAAAGACGTGACTGAGAACACTTACGGCGATCTCAACCAGGGCGAGCGCATCGCCCTCCTGTTTCTGCTTCGCAAGATGATGAGTATGTAAGCGAATCGAGCGCGGATGGATCCGCATCGCCAATCACGCAGGGCCAAGTTGATCCATGATCGATCCACACTCTCTTTACATGGCCACACATCGCTTGTTAACAGCGAGGCGCTCATCAGACGCATCGGCAAAGTAAGTTCGACCTTTAGTTGCAACCGCCAGAGCAACATGGACCGTGAAGGCAACAGCAAAGCCGATGTACGCCGACAGGCCTGCAAGGATTGGGTCCTTTGCGAAGAACCAGAGCCATGAGGCGACAATCGTGCCCGACAACAGCGCAATGACACCGACCGGATTGCATGCGCGGATGTGGCCGGTACGATATTCAATCGGGCCAGTCACGATTTTCAATGCACCGCGGACTACGACAATGTCCGATACGACACAGGCGACCCAAGAGAGCAAAAAGATGCCAGTCCATTCCAGATAGACGGTAAGGTTACCCAGCACGTTGAACCACATCAGGGCGATCGACGCAGCAGTTACCATCAGGAGCCAGAATCGGCGGTGGAGCTTGCGTGCCCCGACGGCTTCGGCCCCGGACGCAAACGCTACGGAACTCACATGGAGATTCGTCAGGTTCACGCGGATTTGCGACACCCATGCCAGCGCAACACCGGGAAGCAATCCAATCAATCCGATGAAGTAGATCGATGGGTCCACGCTCCCGGTCACAAGCGTGAAATACATACCCAGGGGGATGGCCCCAAAGAAAAGCAGCGCATACGGCAGAACAACGCTGATGAGCGCCTTACGCTTGAACTCTTCGGCCCGGATGAAGCGATTGTAGTCCGCGGCCTCGAATGGATTGATACCCACCGTCCCCGCCAGCGCCGCAACAATCGCGATGGTGCCGGCGACACCCCCAACCGCGCCCGCGGGCATGGCCGTGAACATGCCGGACGGCATTCCGGGATTCTTGTTCCACGCAGCCACAATCGCGGCCCCAAGGAGAATGACGTAGACCGGCACGGTCCATGCAAGAATCTTCGTCATGGTGTTAATGCCATTCCAGGCCATCGGCAGAAAGATCAGGGAGACCACCACGTACCAGATCTGCTCGGGGATATGAAAGATCTGGTTAATGGAGTGAGCCAGGATCTGCCCCTCAGTCCCGGCATAGATGACAAAGGTGCTTGCATAGATAGCGGAAGGGAGAATCGAACCCACTGCGCCAAAGCCAGTTCCCCGGGTCAGCAGTTCGGCGGTCAAGCCTTCTTGCGATGCGGTCCGGCAGACGATGAGCGTGAGGACGACCAAAATCACGAACGAAATGACGAGGCCGGACCACGTCGCGGCGGCGCCGCTCTTGGCCAGGAACAGCCCCCCGACGAGTACAAAGAAGAAGGCTGTGACGAAGCCAACCAGTACGGTGAGAATCGAGCCTGCTCCACGCTTAGCGTGATCAGGCACTCTCGAACGGGCATAGTCGTCATGCTCGCCGGAAGCGGCATCGGCTCCTGATGCATGCGGAACTACCCCGCTGCCAGGTGTAATTTCAGAGGTATTGGACATTTCGCTCTTTCGCCTGGCTTCAGGCCCGATTGATTTGGTTGGTCGTACAGTCCAGCACATGGGCAGGTAGCTGGGGCCTTGTGGGCCGACCTGTCAGGCCTGTGCTGGCAAGCTTGCAATCCGCCAATAAAGCGCATGAGCGCGGGGCGAAAAGGCGGTCATTCCGCCGCGCGAACCTTCCTCACACGCCGCGCTGTCGTGCCTCTTATGGCACCTCTGTATGCGTCGAGCGCGTATTCGATTCATTTGGGGTGGCGTGTCTACACGACTACTTGGCGATGCTCGGCAGGACGTTCGCTGTCATCGAACGATGAGGTGGGGTCCCAAGCTTCTCCGTCAGTTCGTCCGCAAGCATCAGGTCGACGAAGGTGGGATACAGGTTATTCAGCGTGGCGTTGTGTTCCTCGTCGCTTAGCGTCGCGTTAGCGTCTGCAACGAACACGACGTCATAGTTCAACTGGTGGGCATCGCGCGCCGTGGACTCGGAACAGCAGTTGGTGAGTGTGCCGGTAATGATCACTGTTTCGATGCCGCGCTCCATCAGCCGTTCGTGCAGTGAACAGGTTCCGGGCGTAAATGCACTAAAGCGTGTTTTTTCGACGATCCAATCACCCTCTCGAACATCAAGTTCGGGCCAAAGTTGATGCTCTCGCGCACCACGGCGGAAAGCTGCGCGGGATAGAGCGGCGACTTCCGGGCCACAGAACCTTTCGTACCATCGCGTCCACGGGGTTCGCTCATGCGGATCGTAGGTATATCGCAGGAACACATTGACCCCGCCGCCCTCTCGCACTGCAGTACATATCCGGTTGACGTTCGGAACGATTTCACGCGCAACAGGCACTTCTACGGGAGCACCAACTTCCAGAAATCCCACCTGGAGATCGATGACAAGGTGTGCGGTGCGCGTTACATCAATCGGCCTTGGTGTCAGGTGTCCGCCACGCTGACGTTGGGCGCGCTCCACGATGTGGGGCGAGAGCTTGATTTGATGCATTTATCCCCTCTTGCTGTGCGAGACGGTTGAAACGAGTTCATCCGCCACTTTTGCTCATATCGAGTGTCTACACTCTATTTCATAAGAAGAAACAGGGAATATAGGTAGATACCATGAGCGTAGTCACTGTATTTAAGAGCGATCCCCCGCAAGTATCGCGCTAGGGAAGCCCTCCGATTGCAAGCTGCCAGATTGGTTGAAAATCAACGATGCTGCCAACAGGCCGATGGACTGAATATCTGGACGTACGAGGTGACGGGGCCCCGCAAGTCGAGGCGGCTTCACGGCTACCTTCTTGCAGACCCGAAGCGTTTCCTTATCTCTCCCATCGGATGCGCAACAGGCCTCTTGTGCGCATCGTCGCCGGCCTCGGCGTGCTTCTCGCTTTCGATGGGCTCGACTTTGCCGTGGCTACCATCCTGATGCCGATAGTCCGGAGGCAGGTCACCACCGAGGCCATCGTCGCCTATGGGGTGGTGGCGTTCCATGATTTTCGAAGCGCAGGCCAAGGCAGTCGCACTCCCTAATGCGCCATCGACTGCATCCGGGATGCCAAGGGATCACTGATGCGCGCACAGCGGCTGTTTCAATTGCTGGGGGTACTTTCTATTGTGCATTGGACGCAGAAGTATGTACCCATCAAATCGCCACATGCCGCAGCGTGTGCGCGTCCTGATCCATTTCCTGCTACGCCGGCTGGGCCTATCTGCTTAGCAATCACGCTTGGCACGACGATGGACGCGCTCACCATCCTGAATCATGGCCGCCACAGGCAACCGCCCCGTTGAACACGGCCCTGCCCCCTCATGTGAGACAGAACGTCGGTTTTTGTGAGACACAGCGTCAAGTGACGAAATGATAACTCTGCAAAAATTGGCGCCGGTTCGTGGTACGCGCCACCCATCTAGCAAGAGCGCGGCCCGGGCCTGAGTGGCACGCGACCTTCGATGGCAAGCACGACTCGCTTGCCGCCACCTGGCCGCGCACGACCAGGCCACCCCAAAGGCTCTCGATAGCAGCCCGGCAGCGCAGCTTGTGCGCGGCGCAGCGCGCCGCGGCTTGCCGGCACCATGCAGTTCCTGCGGGATGCGCCCGGCACGAGCCATAGCGTACTGAAAACACAATATTGAAGGCGGGAAATCTCATGTTGAAAAGTAGGACGACATTCATATCGCTGACACTTCTGGCCGCCGCCGCGCTCTCGGCATGCGGAGGTGACAATCCAGAGAACGCGGCCGCGAACGCTCAGACGCCCGCCGCGCCCACGCCCACGCCGGTGCCCCCGGCGTCCACCTGCGCCGAAACCGGCGTGGATGCGAAGTTCGCCTGCCAGACCGGGGCCACGGAGCCGCTCTACATCTACCAATGGGCGCTCAAGCAGGCCACCAGCTACTTCAAGTCTTTCTCCGGGATCGCGGATGGCGTCACCGATCTCAACGTGGAAGACGTGCACGCCGCGGGCATCAAAGGCCAGGGCGTCAATGTCCTGGTGCTCGATGACGGCGTCGATATCGGCAATGAGGACCTGGCCGCCAATGTGAACAAGTCGATGACTTACAACTTTGACGACGGCACCAACAACCCCACGCCCGCCGATATCCCCAATAACGTTTCGGAGGCCCATGGCACCCATGTCGCCGGCATCATCAGCGCGGCGCAGAATGGGAAAGGCGTGATTGGCATCGCGCCCCGCGCCACCCTGGGCGGCGCGCGTTTCATCGGCACCGCGAATGCCAGTATCTTGCAGGCCTACGGCGGTGCCGACTGGTCCAGGAACGCCCACATCATCAATGCATCATACGGAGGCAATCCCGTAGTGCCGGACGAGTACGACACCGAATCCGGGAGCAGCTCCGTCATCAGGGCCTTTCCAAACCTGAGAAGCGGCAAGGGCCTGGTCATGGTGAAGGCCTCAGGCAATGAGTACAACAACACCGGCGGCGACAACCCCAGGTTTTGCCCGGATGTCGGTGGGATACGCGGCGTCATCAGTTGCGAGAATCCCGCGAACGACACAGAGGCGCTGGAGCCAGGCGTCATCCTGGTCGGCGCGGCCAACGCCAAGGGCATCAAGTCAAGCTACTCCAACGCGGGGGCGGTCAACTGGATCACCGGGCTTGGCGGTGAATTCGGAGAAGCGGGACAATACGGCGAGCTCGGCTCCGGTCCGATGATCTTCTCGACCGACCTGAGCTCTTGCGCGAGAGGCTATAGCCGCAACTTCCTGGAACTCACCAACGCATTCAGCATTGGCGGCAGCGCAACCAACAAGAAAGATAACCCGAACTGCGACTATGCCAGCATGAATGGCACCTCGGCCGCCACCCCGACCATTTCAGGGGTGGTTTCACTGATGCTTGCGGCAAATCCAAACCTGACGTGGCGAGACGTGCGCGAGATTCTGCGCGCAACCGCCAGGAGAATCGATCCGGACTATGGCTCGCGCGACAACCGGAATCTCCGGCTTGACCTGAAGCAGGGGACGTTCACCGCCAGCGAAGATGCCGGCCTCGTCGATGGCAGCCAAACGGCACGGCTGGACCTGGGCTGGCAAAAGAATGCCGCGGGCAACTACTACTCGAACTGGTACGGCTTCGGCCTGGCGGATGCCGCGGCCGCTGTCAGGCTGGCGAAGGCGTACAGTGCCTACAAGCCGGCAACCCTGGCCATTGGCGACTTCACCAAGGCGTTCGCCGATAGCGCCCAGCTCAAGTACGGCTCGGTCCAGAAACTGGGGCAGTTCACGGTCGGCGGCAATGACAAGGTGGATGCCCTGCAGCTGAGACTGAGCGGCTCCATCTGCGTCGGCAGCGTTGGCGTCTTTGTCAAATCGCCCTCCGGGACCATTTCCGCACTCGCTGTTCCATACAACAGCTACTACAGCACGGGCGTTCCGGAAGTGAAAAGCTACGGGCTAGGCAGCTATGCATTCCATGGCGAGAACGCCGCCGGGAATTGGGAGGTGTATGCGGTCAGCGTGATGCCGGCCACCGCAGCGCCCGGCACGTGCAGCAGTTTCCAGCCAGAAGCCGACGGCGTCAGCGTCAAGCTCAGCAAGCCCTTGGCTGTTGAATACCGTGTGATTGCCGCGAAATAACGGGGCGAGGAGAATGATGATGATGAAAATGAATTTGTCCTTCAAGGGCTTGCTGTGCGGCGTCGCAGCGCTGGCCACCACGCTGTGCTACGCAGGCGCGTCGACTTATGTGGCTGGGCAACAGCTGTCGCCCGCGCAATTGAAGAGCCTTGCGGGCGCAACGGTCGTTCGCCTTGGCAGCCAGTCGCTCCAGACGCTGCCGGCCTCGGCCACGGCGAAGAACGCGGGAGCCGTGGGCAGTGCGGTGACGCTGGTCGTCAACGATCGGGGCGTTGTGGGCGAAAGCCGCAACGAGGTGGTTGTTTCGCAAGTATCGACCCAGGAAGTCCAGCAGACGATCGGCAAGCTAAGCCACGCCGCAATCGGGGTCCAGTACTTTGACCACATGCGCATCAGCCAGTTGACGTTCGCTTCGTTCCAGGACGCGGTCAGCGCCAGGGAACAGCTCAAGACACTGCTTGCACCGGGGGCGGCGGTCGATGTCCCGATCCGGTATGGCAAGCCCAAGGTGCGCTGAGCCGGCTTTCGCGGCCGGAGTCACGCCTTCCTGCCGCGCTTGAAGACCCCGGCCGCCCGGGGCGTTGCCAATGCGACGGTGCTTGCCTGGCGTGCTACACGCAGTGCGGCGGGCAAGCGATCGACATCGAGGATGGAGGCCTTGCAGTCAGGCGCCGGCACCGATGGCAGTGAATTCGCTCCGGAGGCTCTCCAGCCATTCGTTGATGGTGGCAGCTTCGCTGCCGTTGGCCGACGCCGCTGGCCAGTTGTTGCGGGGACGCTCCGCGAGCGCGCGCACCTCCCGCGGACTCAGGCTGAAGCGCCGGCGAAAGGCGCGGCTGAACGTGCTCTCGTTGGAATAGCCGTAACGATATGCCAGCTCGGCGATACTGAGCCCGCTGCCCTTGGATCGGGCCAGTTCATCGAAACAGCGATCCAGCCGCCTGCCCTGGATGTAGGCGTTGACACCGCCGTCGCTCTCGAACAGCCGATAGAGGCTGGCTCGCGACAGGCGGAAGACGCTGGCAACCTGCTCCGGCGAGAGCGCTTCCGTGGCCAGATGTTGTTCGATATAGCGCCGTACCAGCTTGCGCATGCTGCGGCGTGCCGCCGTTTGCACTTCGGGCTCGCTATCGCGCAGCTTGGCGCCGCTGCCCTCCAGCATGATCAGCGCCGCGGTGACCGATGCGGCCGTCTCCTGCGCTGTCAGGCTGGCGCCGGCCAGCATGAGTTGCGACAGGTGAGACGCCAGCAAGCGTGTGGAACCCTGGCCGGCATCCAGCACGGTGCCGTGCAGGTTGCAACTCCTCAGCGAGGCGGGAAGGCGGTCGCGCGGCACGGTGAGGGTGATGTTCGAGAACGCCGGCGTCCGGCTATCCAACGTCCGCCCCAGGTCGAGCAGGCTGATCGATCCCTCGCTCGCATGGAACGGCCGGTTGCCGTACTCGCCCTGAACGCCGCCCGTGACGTAAAGCTGGATCAGGATGTGGTCGATATTGCTGCGCCGGATCTCGACGCTGCCCCGCTTGAAGCGATGCGCCACGGAGCCCCCGACACGGGCGATCAGGCTGTCGCCCAGATGGACGCCCTTCAGCTCGGCCGAGAAAGCGTCAGATGCGGCACCAATCTCGACGTCAAAGAGCGGCGATAGCGCTGCGCGCCAGAGTTCGCCGGCGTCGGGAAGCGCCCGCCCATCAAGCCGGACATGCACTTGCGGCGGCGGCGGCGCCGCGCCGTCTGCCTGCGCGCAGGTTTCGGGTTCTGCCGCCATCTGTGCTGATGCTGGGCCTGCCACGCGGTTCTTTCCTTTTTGATTCATCCGACTTTCGTGTGGGTTGATGCATCGCTGGGCCAAATCCAGCGCTGCCGTAGCTCCCCTCTCCCGCATGGCGGGAGAGGGGTTGGGGGAGAGGGCGGGCCCGCGCAAGAGCGAGGCGCATCACGTTGAGCGAACGCCCACCCTCTCCCCCGGCCCCTCTCCCATTTCATGGGAGAGGGGAGCAAACCAGCGTTTTGCTTCCCGCCACTTATCCACGCGAAAGTCTGAATAACCTCTTTTTTGGGGGGCCGGTAAAAGGCTTCGGCGCGCTCCGCATCGGCACCCCGTCCACCCCACCCGGGTGTGATGCCATGCGGTAGCGTGCGCGCTGGTGCCGCTGCAGGGCACATGATATCGAATGGATGAAGCCATGCGTTAGCGCGGCGGCTTGCCCCAAATAAAAACGCCCCACCGGGACCGCGTGGGGCGTTGCCTGACTGTGCGATGTCTCTGCGCGTTACACCGGCACGTCCTTCATCGGGTCCGGTTTCCGGTTATCGAACCAGCGATACAACGTCGGCACCATCACCAGTGTCAGCAGGGTCGAGGTGATCAGCCCGCCGATCACCACCACCGCCAGCGGGCGCTGCACTTCGGAGCCCGGGCCGGTGGAGAACAGGAAAGGCACCAGCCCCAGCATGGCGATGGTGGCGGTCATCATCACCGGGCGGAAGCGCTGGGTCGCGCCCTGGATCACGGCCTGGTCCAGCGACAAGCCGGAGTCACGCAGCGTGCGGATGTACGACACCAGCACCACGCCGTTGAGCACCGCCATGCCCCACAGGGCGATAAAGCCCACCGAGGCCGGCACCGACAGGTACTCGCCGGTAACGAACAGGCCGATGATGCCGCCGATGGAGGCAAACGGCAGCACGGTGATGATCAGCGTGGCAAAGCGCACGGAGTTGAACAGCAGGAACAGCAGGAAGAAGATCGCGGCGATGGTCACCGGCACGATGATCTTCAGGTGGCCCATGGCGCGTTCCATGTTCTGGAACTGGCCGCCCCACTCCAGGTAGTAGCCTTCCGGCAGCTTGACCTTGGCGTGTGCGGCCTGCTGCAGCTCGGCGACGAAGCCGCCGAGGTCGCGGTCCTTCACGTTGATCATGACCACCACGCGGCGCTTGGCCATTTCGCGGCTGATCTGCGCGGGGCCGTCGGTGACCTCGATCTTGGCCACGCTTTGCAGCGGCACCTGGGCGCCGTTGGGCGTGGCCACCAGCAACTGGCGGATGGCCTGCACGTTGTCGCGGAACGCCTCGGGCAGGCGCACTGCGGCGGCAAAGCGGCGCTCGCCTTCGAAGATGTCCGTGGCGCGCTTGCCGCCGATGGCGATCTCGATGATGTCGTGGATGTCGGAGGCATTGAGCCCATAACGCGCGATGGCCTGTCGATCGATCTCGATCGACAGGTATTGCTGCCCGGAGATCCGCTCGATGCGGATGTCCTGCGAGCCCTGGATGCCACCGGCAACCCGCGCGATCTCGCCGGCCAGCTCGCGCAGCTTGTCGAGGTCGTCGCCGAACACCTTCACCGCCACGTCCGAGCGCACGCCGCTGACCATCTCGTCGACGCGGTCGGAAATCGGCTGCGCCATCACGATCTGCACGCCGGGAATGGCCTTGAGCTTCTCCCGGATGGCGTTGGCGATATCGTCCTGGGTCCAGCCGTCGGGCCACTCGTCGCGGTCCTTCAGGCTAGCAATCGGCGTCGATTCGTTCTGGCCCTGCGGGTCGGCCGGGCTTTCGCCGCGGCCTACGCCGGACACCACCGACTTCACGCCGGGCACCGACAGCACCAGCTTGTTGGCTTCCATCTCCAGCTTGACCGATTCCTCCAGCGAGATGTTAGGCACGCGGTCCAGCGCCGGCACGATCGAGCCCTCTTTCATCTCGGGGATAAAGGAGGTGCCCAGCAGCGGCACGATGGCCACGGTGGCCATGAATGCCACCACCGCGCCAATCACGGTCTTGCGGCTATTGTTCAGCGCCCAGTGCAGCATGCGCAGGTAGTGGCGCTTCATGAAGGCGATCAGCCAGGTATCGTGCTCCGCGCCGCCCTTGAGCAGGTAGGACGACAACACCGGCGAGAGCGTCAGCGACAGGAACAGCGAGATCGCCAGCGCAATCGAGATGGTGAACGCCAGCGGCGCGAACATCTTGCCTTCCATGCCGGTCAGCGTCATCAGCGGCAGGAACACCAGGATGATGATGCCCACGCCGACGATCACGGGCGTGGCCACTTCCTGCACCGCCTTGACCAGGATCTCGGTCTTGCTCATGCCGCTCTTGTCGCGGTGGCCGAGCCGCTCGAACGCGTTCTCCACCACCACCACCGAGCCATCCACCATCAGGCCGATGGCGATGGCCAGCCCCCCGAGCGACATCAGGTTGGCCGACAAGCCCACCTGGTTCATCACCATGAAGGTCATCAGCGGTGTCAGCACCAGCGTGGCCAGCACGATGACGGACGAGCGCACATCCCCCAGGAACAGGAACAGCACGATCACCACCAGCACCACGCCTTCGAGCAGCACCTTGGTGACCGTCCACAGCGCGGAGTCCACCAGCTCGCTGCGGTCGTAGTACGGCACGATCTGCAGCTTGCCCGGCAGCATGCCGCGCTCGTTGATCTCGGCCACGCGGGCCTTGACGCGGCTCACCACTTCCTTGGCGTTGCCGCCGCGCATCATCATGACGATGCCGCCGACCGACTCGGTCTCGCCGTTCTTGACCAGCGCGCCCTGCCGTACCTCGTGGCCGATGGTCACGTTGGCCACATCCCGCACATAGACCGGCGTGCCCGCGACCTCCTTGAGCACGATGCTGCCGATATCGTCCACGCCACGGGCCAGGCCCACGCCGCGGATCAGGTACTGCTCGGCGTAATGCGGCAGCACGCCGCCGCCGGAGTTGGCGTTATTGCGCGCGAGCGACTGGTAGACCTGCTGCAGCGTGACCTGGTAATGCCGCATGCGGTCCGGGTTGACCAGCACCTGGTATTGCCGGACAAAGCCGCCCTGCGAGTTGATTTCCGCTACGCCCGGGATGGAGCGCAACAGCGGGCGCACCACCCAGTCCTGCGCGATGCGGCGCTCGGAGAGTTCCTCGGTCGTGAGCGCGCGGTTGCCGTCGTCGACGCGGTCCAGCGTGTACTGGTAGACCTCGCCCAGGCCGGTGGAGACCGGGCCGAGCACCGGCGTCACGCCCTCGGGCATGCGCCCGGCCACCTCGATCAGGCGCTCCATCACCAGTTGCCGCGCAAAATAGACATCCGTCGCATCGGTAAACACCAGCGTGATCAGCGACAGGCCCGCCTTGTTGAGCGAGCGCATTTCTTCCAGGCCCGGCAGCCCGGTCATGGCCATTTCCACCGGCACCGTGACAAAGCGTTCCACTTCCTCCGGCGAGCGGCCGGTGGCTTCGGTGGCGATCTGCACCTGCACGTTGGTGACGTCGGGGAAGGCATCCACCGACAGTTTGGTTGCCGCGCGCAGGCCAAAGAAGAACAGCACCACCGCCAGCACGCAAACCACCAGCCGCTGTTTGATGGCGGCTTCCACAAGGGATTTCAGCATGATCGATTACCCCTGTTCCAGGCGCTTGCGCTCGTTGTCGAGGTGGAAGGCACCATCCACCACGATGCGCTCGCCCGCCTTCACCCCGCTTTGCACCACGCGCATGCCGTCGCTCTCGGCGCCCAGCTTGACCTTGACCTGGCGGTACAGGCCGCCGGCCTGCTCCACGTAGACCAGCTCGTCGTTGCCGTCGCGCACGATGGCGGACTCCGGGATCACCAGTTGCTCGGACGCAGCGCTGGCAATCAGCATGCTCGCCAGCATGGCCGGCTTCAGGCGCCCTTCGCGGTTATCCAGCTCGGTGCGGACCAGCACGGTACGCGTTTGCGGATTCACGGTGCGGCCCACGTAGATGAGCTTGCCGGTGATCTGCTTCTGGCCCGCGCCGTTGCCAAGGGACGGCACCTCGATGTCCACGCTCTGGCCCTCGGCCACCAGCGCGGCCTGCTGCTCGGGCACTTCCGCCACCACCCACACGCGCGACAGGTCGGCCACGGTGTAGAGCGCATCGGCCGGCTGCACCACCTGGCCTTGCGCGACATTGCGCTCCACCACGGTGCCGCTGATGCTGGAGAACACCGGCGAGTAGGAATCGATGCTGCCGCTCTTGGCCAGTTGTGCCACCGCGGCGGCCGACATGCCAAGCACGCGCAACTGGTCGCGATAGGCGCGCATCTCGGCCGAGGAAATGGCCAGCTCGCTCTCGCGGCGTTGCAGCTCGCCGCGGCCGATCACGTCGGCGGCGAACAGCTGGCGCGCGCGCTCGGCGTTGCGGGCCTGCAGCTCGGTCTGCGCCTCGGCCTTGAGGAAGGCCATCTGGGCCGCGCCCAGCTCGCTGCTATGCAGGCGGGCGAGCACCTGGCCCGCCTTGACCTCCTGGCCCAGGATGCCGTAGAGATCCGTCACGCGGCCGGTCACGCTGGCGCCAATGCGCGCCACGCGCTGCTCGTCGAAATCGATGCGTCCGGACACGCGCAGCATTTCGCTGAACGGGCTGGCAGCCACCGCGGCCACCTTCAGGGTTTTTTGCAGCGTCTCTTCCGGCTTGACGACGCCGGGCGGCTGCTTAGGCGGCTCGGCGGCCGGTGCGGGTTCATCGGAGCAGCCAGCGAGAGAAAACAGCAGGGCTGCGGTTGCCGTCAGGGAAAGTAGAAAATGGGGGCGCATGCTTATTTGGTTTCCGTAGATGCCGGGGGAGCCGTGGGTACGGACGGGGCCGTGGGTGCCGCGGTCTGCCCGGGCACGCTCGACAGCAGCTTCTCGATCTGGATGGTGGCGGCCTGCAGCTCGAACTGCGCGGCAATCAGGTCGCTGCGCGCGCCGCGCAGCACGCGCTGCGCATCGAGGTAGTCCAGGATGCCGCGCTCGCCGAAGCGATACGCCGACTCGGCCACCGCCAGAGCGGACTCGGCCTGGCGCACGATGCCGCCCTCCAGCGCGCTGACCTGCGACTGCGTGATCTCGTACTGGCGGTAAGCCGATTCCAGCTCCTGCGTGAGCTCGAACTCGCGGGCCTCCAGCGCGGTGCGGGCCTGGATCGCCTGGGCGCTCGCCTCGCCCACCGGGCCGCTGCGGCGGTCCCACAGCGGGATGGTGAGGACCAGGCCAACCTGCGAGACCGTGTTGTCCGGCTGGCGCTCTGCGCTGGCGCGCACCGCCAGCTCGGGCAGGCGCAGCGAGCGCTGGTAGTCCACGGCCAGGCTGGCGCGGTCCGCTTCCAGGCGGCGCTGGGTCAGCTCGGCGTTGGCGCCGGTCAAGGTGTCGCGCAGCATCGGCAGGGCCGGCAGCGCGGAGGGCTGGCTCAGGCTGCCGGACAGCGAATAGGCCGCCGGCATGGCGCCGCCCACTTGCTGGCGCAGCGCCGCCTTGGCCTGGTTGACGCGCAACTGGGCGCTCTGCAGCGTCTTCTGCGCGCTCAGCAGCTCGGTCTCGGCCTTGATCAGCTCATAGCGCGGCGCTTCGCCCACCTCCACCCGCAGCCGCGCGCGGTCCTGGATCTGCCGCATCATGGCCAGGTCTTCCTTGGCCGCGGCCAGCTCCATCTCGCGCCGCAGCACATCGAAGTACGACGTCTTGACCCGCGCCGCCAGGTCCGCGCGGAACGCCTGGCGGCCGGCTTCGGTGGCCTCCAGGCTGCGCCCTGCGATCTCGGCGCGCAGCTTGCGCTGCTGCGGATAGTCCAGCTTCTGGGTGATAGCCATGGTCGGCGCGGCGCCACCGGTCACACCGGCAGTGCGCGGCGACAGACGGCCGTACATCACCTCGACCTGCGGATTGGGATAGGCACGCGCGCTGGTCACAGCGGCGCTGGCGGCATCGACGCCGGCCTGCGCCGCCTCCACGCCTTTGTTGGTGGACTGCGAAAGGGACAGCAGTTGCGGCAAGGTGAACGTTTGTGCCGCGAGAGCCGGCAAGGCTCCGAGCGACAGCAACGCCACCATGGAAAACATAGTGATCTGTTTGATCTGCATGACAAATGGGGGCAGGCGAAACGGCTGCGCGCCCGCCGCCGGCGCACGCAAAAAGCGTGCGCCAACGGTCAGCCAGCGATCGCCGACGCGATCGGGCCAAGGCGCCCAGGCAATAGGAACGCAGCCCGGGCGCGCAAGGAGCGCGCCGGGGTTGCCAGGGCTGTCAGATCAGGGAGATAGGGGGCTTGAAAAACGCCGCGGGCAAAGGATCCGGACGTGCGGGCAGCTGTTGCGCGATCTCGTTGGGGGGCAACGACACACGCACGGTGGGCAGCGCGAAGAGCGCGCTGGATTCTTCGATCTCGTCGAGCATGTCGAGGGGGTCGAGCAGGTCGGCGGACCAGATCTCGCAGTAGCCGGGAGGATCGTCCTCCACCACCGCAGCCGCCATCGCTTCGCCCGCCAGGCCGTCGTCGCCCGGCGCCACGACGCGCTCCAGGCCGGCACTGCCGTCCAGCTCATTGAGGGTGCGGGAGAACGCCGGTTCGGCAATCAGAAGTTCGGCGCGAACAGGATCAAATGCGGGATCAAATGCGGGATCAAATGCGGAATCAAATGCAGGCCCCGGCATACCGGCGTGCGTGTTCGCCGCTGCCCCGAGGGACAGCGCAGACAAGCACAGAACGGTGATCAGGAGCAGCAGGGATCGCATGAATCGGGGTAGAACGACAAGGGCCAAACCAGCGCGGATGGTGATAAATCAGCCACCCGGCGCCGATGGTGCACCACAGCATTGTAACGCGGATGTAAGTCATAGACCGCCAAAGGGCCGGTGCGTTCCGGTCACGCGCGACAAAAGTTGCTTGCGTGCAGGCCGGGCTGGCACGGGCTGCCAGCCGCGCTATGCGGGCGCGGCCACCGGCGGGCGCAGCGCCGCGCTCTCGATCTGCGCCAGCCACAGGACCAGTTCCCACCAGCGCGAGGCGGTGTTCTCATCCGGGCCGCCGCCAAAGCCCGCCAGCGCGGCCTCGATGCGCAGCGCCGTCTCCGCCAGCCCGGCGCGCGACAACGCCGCGGCTAGTTCGCGAGCTCGCTCAAGCGCGGCTGGACGCTGGTTGCGCAAGCCCTGGCGCAGCCACTGCGCCAGCAGCGCCAGCGCGGCGCCGGCCAGGGCGGCATGCGGCACCGTTGCCGCCGCGACGCAGGCCGGCATGGCGCCGGGGCTGGCGGGCTCGGTCGCCAGCACCACGGCGCGGGTCTGGGTCATCAGGGCCAGCGGCTCCATCTCCAGGGCGCCGCCAATCACGCGCACCGTGCCCGCCACGCGCTGGATGGCGTCGCCTCCGGCCTCGGCAGTGCGCAGCACGCTCGCCAGCGCGTCGACGGCGCCGGGCGCGCCGCTGCCGTGGCGGCAGCGCAGCAGGCAGCGCTGGCCATCGGTGTCGAGCAGGCTGGCGAGCAAGGTCTGCGCGGCGGCGTCCCAGCCCCACTGCTCCACGGCCATCACGTCCAGCACGTGCAGGTGCCCGATGGCCTGGCGCGGCAGCAGGCAGGCGGGCGCGGCTTGCGTGAGATGCTGGCGCAATGCCGCCACCGTGGCAAAGGCCAGCGGTGGCCGCAGGTCGTTCCAGGCTTGGGCGGAGAGCGGCAGCACATTGGTCTGGCGCGCGGCGCTGCCGATCTCCAGCAAGCCGTTGGCGCGGCGGCGCGCCGCGCGCGTGACCACCTGGCTGGCGGCCAGGCGGCCCATCGGATTGCCCGCCACGCGCCGCTGCACCAGCGGCACCGGCGGCGCGGCGCCCTCAGACCTGGGCCAGCTGCGCTCGAGCGCGACAACGCCCATGGTGTCCGGATCCGCGAAGGCGATGGAGACTCCGCAGGCGGCATCGGGATGGTCGCCGTCGTCCCACATGACGGCGCCCAGCGAAACCAGCTTGAGGTGGTCGAGCGCGACTTCGCCCTTGACGCCAAGGCCGAGGATCTGGCGCGCCGGCAGCAGCGCCCCGGGCTGCCCGCCAGCCGGTCCGGCGGTGCTGGCGGTGCTGGCGCCATCGGCCGATAGCGCGGCGGCCAGCCGGCCTTGCAGGCACGCCAGCGCGTCCAGCAGGCGGCGCGGGTCATAGCGGGCACTGCGGTTGTGCTGGTCGTCGAGCTGCGCCGCCAGCGCGTCGACGTCGGCGCTGACCCACGCCGCGCCGAAATCGGCGGCCAGGCTGCGCATCAGACCCAGGCGCGGGGCGAGCGCCAGCGGCGCCTGGGCCGTGCCTTCCGCCCACAATTGCCGCGCCAGTGCATCGGCCGCAGCGGCAAGGGCACGCAGTGTTTCGGCATCGGCCTGGCGCGTATCGGCATCGGCGGCTTCCGGCTGCGGCGGCGCGATCTCCACGGTGGCATCGACCTGGCCGCGAAGGCGATCGGCCGCAGCGCGAAAGGCCCAGACCGCCAGCGCCACGTGGGCGCAACTACTGCTCTCCTGGCAATCGCAACGCGCGTGGCCAAGGCTGTGGCGCGAGAAAAACCGCACCGTGCACATCGGCAGGTGTGCGGTGGGCACCGGCGCTTCCACGCGCCAGCCGGCCAGCCGCGCCACCGGCCGCGCGCGTGCCAGCTCGGCGGCCTGGCGCAGCGTGGCCGGGCGCAACGCGGCTTGCAACGCGCCGTCGTCGAAATCCGCCGGGGACCATGGGCCGCCGGCCAGCCCTTCGGGCGCGGTGACGGGCGTGGTGACGAGCGTATGGGCACTGCCCTCTTCCACGCTGGCCACTTCCCGGCAGGCCTGCTGGTAGGCCAGTACCAGCAGGATGCGGTGACGGCAGAGGCCCGAGGCAATGCAGCTACAGACCGCATCGCGCAGCGCGCGGCCTGCGGCAAGGCTGGTGCGGGTGCCGTCGGCGTACGCGGCATGCAAGGTGCCATCGGCATCTTGTGCAAGCTCGGGCGCCTTGCCCTCGGCCATTTCCTTCTGCGCACGCTTGACGAAGCCGGCATTGGCCAGCGCCACCAGCGCTTCGGGCGTCAGCTCCAGGAGATCGGCGCGGTCTGCCCTCATGCGACCAGCCCTCCGGGCACTTGCCCGCCGGCCTTGCCGGAGACTTTCTCGGCCAGCCAGGCGGCCAGCTCGCCAGGCGTCATTGCGGCCACGTGGGCGCCTTCGCGCACCAGGCGGGCTGCCAGTTCGCGGTTAAAGACCGGCTCGGCGCGCGCATCCAGCGCGGCCAGGCCGAGCACGGTCACGCCGGCGCCGACCAGCGTCTTGACGCGGCGGACCAGTTCATAGTCGCTGCCGCCCTCGTAGAAATCGCTGACCAGCACCACGATGCTGCGTGTCGGCGTGGCGATCTGCGCCTGGGCATAGGCCACGGCCCGCGCGATATCGGTGCCACCGCCAAGTTGCACACGCATCAGCAACTCAACCGGATCGGCCACGTCGGCGGTGAGGTCCACCACCGCGGTATCGAACGCCACCAGCCTCGTGCGCATGCCCGGCAATTGCCACAGGCAGGCGGCCATCACCGCGGCATGGATCACCGAGTCCACCATCGAGCCACTTTGGTCAACCAGCAGGATGATGTCCCACGATTGCGCGTGGCTGCGCACGCGGCTGAAAAATGCCGGCGCCTCCACGAACAGCTTGCCGCGCTGCGGGTCCCAGCGATGCAGGTTCTCGCGCAAGGTACGCCGAAAATCGAAATTGCGGGCGATGCGCGCGCGCGAGCGTCTTCGCCGGTCGCGCGTGCCGGCGAAGGCCTGGCGCACTTCGGTGGCGAGCTTTTCCATGATGCGCCGGACCACCTCGGCCACCAGCTTGCGCGCGGCGGCCAGCACCTCTGGGTTCATCAGGTGCTTGGTGTGGAGCACCGCGCGCAGCAGCGCTTCGGACGGCTCGATACGCTCCAGCACTTCAAGGTTGGTGACCACTTCGTCGATGCCGTAGCGCTCCACGGCGTCCTGCTCCAGCCGCTCGATCACTTCGCGCGGGAAGAGGCGGTGAATCTCGTTGATCCAGTCCGGCGTGGTCAGTTGCGAGGCGCCGCCGCTGCCGGTGCGCTCGCCGCGCCGCGCGCGCTCGGGGTCGCGGCCATAGAGCCAGTCGAGGGCGGCGTCGGCCGCAGCGGCATCGGCATCGAGCTCGCCCAGCGCGGGCTGCGCGGCTTCGCCCAACAGCAGGCGCCAGCGTTGCAAGGGATCAGGCAGGTGCAGGCTCATGGCGCGGTGGGCTTCGGGTTGGGATCGGGGGCTGCGCCGACGGGCACGCCCCAGTAACGCAGGCGCGCCGTCACGGCGGCCTCCAGCAAGCGCGCGGCAGCAATATCCACGGGATCATGCGCGCCCAGCGGCGCGGTGAGCGAGCGCTCGCCATAGGCTTCGCCGCCACGCAGAGCCAGCACCTGGCGCGCCAGCGCGCCGCGCTCCGCCGGCGGCAGCCAGGCAAAAGCCATGCGCATGGCGGGCAGCGCCTGCACGAAGGCCTCGTCATCGAGCTGCTGCAACAGGCCGTCGAGCCCGCTGGCAAACCCGACGGCATCGGTCAAGACATCGCGCGCCAGTGCCAGCAGGCCGGCCAGCGCATCGCCGATGCTGGCCGGCGGCAAGCCCGCCAGCAGGCGCAGTGCGCCCGCGATGCTGTCGCCGCCGCCGCCGCCGTCGCCGTCTTGCGGCGCAGCTGGTTCGTCCAGGCTCGCCAGCGCCCCCAGCGCCGCGCCACGGCTGGCAGCCGCCGCCTGCGGGTCGCGCGCCTTGCGGCGCCACACAGCCAGGGCACGCTGCGGATCGAGCGCGGGCAGCGGCTGGCCATCGCCGAACGCGCCATTGCGCACATCGCGCACCACATCGCGCACCGCACGGAAGGTCTGCAGGTGTGCCTGCTGCTCGGCGCTGGCCACCTGGCCCGGCAGGTCGAGCAGCCACAGGGCGCGCTCGACCGCGGCCGCCACCACCGTATGCAACACCGGCGCGCCGGCCATGCCGAGTACCTGGCCATGGCGCAGCAAGGCATGGAGCAGCCCCAGCGCCTCGCCCAGCGCCTCGAAGCGGGAGGCCGCGCCCACCGCCCGGCCCAGTTCAGCAAGCGAGGCGGCGCCAGCGTCCGGCAGCCCGGCGAACGCGGCATCGTTGAGCAGCGCTGCCAGCGCCGCCAGCTTGCCCGCGGCGTTGCGCAGCGTTTCCTCCAGCCGGGCGCGCGCGGCGTCGTGCAGCGTGGCGCCATAGGCGCCGGCCTCGATCAGCGCGGCACGTTGCTCCAGCGAGCCAAGCAGCCGCCAGTGCTCCTCGCGCTCGCCGGACAGCGCCAGCGACGGGCCCCGCTCGCGCTGGATCCCGGGCAACGCCAGGATGCGTAGCCGGTGCAGGCTGCGGCTGCGCTCGCGGTCGGCGGTTTGCAGCAAGTCCAGCTTGAGCTGCAGCGCACGGCCCGGCTGCAGCACGATACCGTGCGCGGCCAGTTCGGCGTCGACGGCATCGACCAGCGGCGGCTGCGGCGTGCCGGCCGCCAGCCCGCCAACCTGGTCGCCTGCCAGCACATCCATCAGTTCGACCAGCACGGGATCGGTGCCGCGCAGCAGCGGGCCGCGATAGGTCCACGGCAGTGGCGCGTCGAGAGCGTCCTTGATCAGGGTGGCGGCGCTGGCGTCGAGCCAGTCGCAGCGCAAGGGCTGGGCATGGCCGCGCAGCATCGCCAGGCCGTGGGCGTGCGCGTGCAAGGCCTTGAGATCGGCGGTGGAGGCGGGAAGCTTCTTCTCGCGCAGGCGGCACATGGTGCGGGCGAGGGCCAGCTTGCCGGCTTCGGCGCTGCCGTGCTGCCACATCCACGACTGGTACATCGGCGACGGCATGCCAGAGGCATAGCCAGCGAAGGCGTCGAGCCGCTTGCTGGTGTAGGGCACGAGGTAGCTGCCGCTGCGCACGGGCGTTGCGCCGTCTTCAACGTCGGCGGCTACCTCTGGCTGCGGCACGGCGGGGGGCTCGCTGCCAGCCGCCTCGGCATGCCCGCGCCATAGCGCGCGCAGTGCGGGCGCGTGATAGCCGCCGCAAACGACCAGCACCGGCGCGCCCTGCGCCTGGCGCATGGCCCATGCAATCCAGCGCGACATCATGGCCTCGCGCTCGGCATTGGCAGGGGAGCCGGGATCGTCGCCACGCAACTGGCCAAAGTGCGTATCCAGCGCTGCGGCCAGCGCCGGCAGCGGCATCTCGCTCTCGAACAAGTGCTCCCACAACGCGTCGCGGCCGTCGATGCCCAGCGCGGTGCACAGCGCCGCCTCGTAGCCGGCGGCGCGCTCGGCGTGATGTTCGTCGTCAGCGTCGGCGTAGCGGTTGGTGCGCCCGGACAGTGCATCGTGCCAGGCCGGCAGGTCGATAAAGCGGGCCTGCGCGCCGATGCGCCCGGCGCCCTGCAGCGCCACCCATTCCGGCGAGTATTCGCAAAACGGCGTCCACGAGCCGCGCTGCGCGCCAGGGCCCGACAAGTAGCTGAAAATCGCCACCGGCAAGCGGTGCGGCAGGTGCAGCTCCGCCAGCCGCGCGTTGAAATCCGCCGGCCCTTCGATCAAGACGAAGCACGGGCGCAGTGTGTCGATGCGCTCGGCCACCAGGCGCGCGCAGGCGGGGCTGTGGTGGCGCACGCCGATCACATGCGGCTCGGTGTGCGGCTCGGTATAGGGCATGGGGGTCGGCGCTGTCATCGGCCTGGGGCTGCGTGGCGCATCAAGGCAGGCGGTCGCGCGCGGCGAAATAGGCCTGCCAGTGCGATCCGGCGCGGCGCGAGACCTTTTGTTCGAAGTAGCGGCGCAGCTTGGCGCGGTCGTCGGCGTTGTCCTTGACCACGGTGCCGCCGATGCAGTCGACCAGGTCAGCCGGGCTGCCATCGCGTTGCTCCAGGAACCAGGCGCGCACGCCCACCGCGTGCGCCACGTTCACGGCCTCGGCGGTGGACATGACTGCGCTCATGCGCTCGGCGCCGCCCTCATCCGCGTTGCGGCGCGGCTGCGTGCCCTGCCCGCGCAAGTCGCGGAAGGTGGTGACCAGCAACTCCAGCACCGGCTCCGGCACGCGCCGGGGAATGCCGCTGCGCGCCAGCAAGCGTGCCGAGGCCTGCTCCACCAGTTCCAGCTCGCGCTGGAAATCCAGGATCGGGAACACCGTCTCGAAATCAAAGCGGCGCTTGAGCGCCGCGCTCATCTCGTTGACGCCGCGGTCGCGCGTGTTGGCGGTGGCGATGATGTTGAAGCCTTCTCGCGCGTACAGCATGCCGGCGGCGCCTTCGAGCTCCGGCACCGCCATCACGCGGTCCGACAGCATGGCCAGCAGGCAGTCCTGCACCTCCAGCGGCGTGCGGGTGATTTCCTCGAAGCGCACGATGCGGCCCTGCTGCATGCCGAGATACAGCGGCGCGGGCACCAGCGCGCGCTGGCTCGGGCCCTCGTTGATCAGCAGCGCGTAGTTCCAGCCGTACTTGATCTGGTCCTCGGTGACCGAGGCTCCGCCCTGGATGGTCAGCGTGGAGGTGCCGCTGACGGCCGCCGCCAGCAACTCCGAGAGCAGCGACTTGGCGGTGCCGGGCTCGCCCACCAGCATGAGCCCGCGCCCGGTGGCCAGCGTGACCAGCGCCCGCTCGATCATGGCCGCCGGGGCCACCAGCTTGGCGGCGATATCGCTGCCGGCATCGCCCAGGATAAAGCGGCGCGCGGCGGTCAGCGACAGCGCCCAGCCTGGTGGGCGCGGCGCATCGTCGGTGGCGGCCAGCCGCGCCAGTTCGTCCGCGTAGAGCAGCTCGGCGGGCGGGCGCTGGAGCGTGGGGCTTGTCTTGTCAACCATGGTGGTTTTCCATTGGTGCGTTCAGCGGCGCCATCAGGAGCGGCGGGATAGGGGGCCGCGGAATAAGGAGCCGCGGGATAGGGGATGCATGGACGCAGGCGTTCATGCGCGCAGGCTCTCCATGTCGCGGATCAGTTCGCTGGCGGCGATCGGGTCGAGCCCGGCGAACTTCTTGCCGCCGTTACGGGCGATGCCCCAGCCGTGCGCGTCCACGCCGAACTGCAGGCTTTGCAAGGTCTGCTCCGGATATTCATCGGGCATGCCCACGATCATGCCGGGATCGAACGTCAGTTCGATGGCCCGTCCACCCTCGACCTGCTTGGTGTAGTACCAGATGCCACCACCGTCCTGCGCCGCGCCGCGCCGCCAGCCGCGGTTGGCCAGGCCGAACAGCTTGCCGGTGGGGATGACCACGCCCTTCCAGCGATCCAGGTCGATGGCCTGCCGCTCGGCCTCGGTCAGCGCGTAGGTGTCGCGGCCAATCTGCGCAAAGGGCTGCAGTAGTTCGTAGTCGGCGAACAGCTGGCCGAAGGCGGCGGCATCTGCGGCCGGCAATTCCAGCGCGTGGGGAATGCCCACGCGGATATCCTCGCCTTGCGGCGGCATGTAGGCATCGTCGTCGGCCGTGGTGTAGCTGCCGTCCTCGGCCACGCGAAAGCACGCCAGGAGTTCGCCGCCGCTGTCGCTGCCGTGCGCCACGCGGTACACGCCCCACGCCAGCCGCTGCACCAGGTGGCGCACCAGCGGATGCTGCGCCAGGAAGGGCTCGAACACCGCGGCGCTCCAGCGCCGGCGCGCACACATGGCCAGCTCCAGGCGCAGCACCTGCTGGCTGGCGATGGTGCGGGCGTCTTTCTTGAGCGCCTTGAAGCGCTCCACGGCTTCCTTGGACAACGCGGCGTCGTCGGTTTTCTTGGGCTTGGGCAGGTCGGCCAGGCGTGCGCCATCGGTGTCGCGCACGAAGGGCTTGAGGGCTTCGTCGAAGCCCACACGGAACTGGCGCGGCCCGAAATCCAGCAGCAACGTGCCATGCGCGTCCAGCCCAAGGTCGGGCGCGAGGCGGTCTTCGAGCTCTTCGAGCGAGAGCCCGCGCGCCTCGGCCACTTCGTCGATCTTCTCGCGGGCACGATCCTGCAAGCCCTTGAACTTGACCTTCTGCGCAATGCCGTTGAGGTGCATCAGCGCCACGTCACTGCCGATCAGGGCGAGCACATCCAGCCCGGCCACGGCGCGCGCATGCGCGGCCTCGCCGGGCCAGGCGCGGATATACGGGGTGAGCCGGCGCGCGGTATCGTCGTTGCCGAGCACGCCCAGCGCGCTCAGCGCCCAGCTCTCCTTGGCAGGCGCATTGACCAGCAGCCACGCCGCGAAATTGTCCCAGGCAAAGTCCGCCAGCGACTCCGGCGTGCAGGCCGCCTTGACCATGTCCAGGCCGGGATAGCGCCCTTGCACCGCGGGAAACGCCAGCATGGTGCCCAGGTGCTGCAAGGCTGAATCCGGCAGCGGCTTGCCGGCCCCCTTGCCGGTGGCGAGCACGGGGCGGCGGAAGCTGCCGGGCTGGTAGAACTCGGGCAGCTTGGGCAGCTTGGCCGGGAAGCGCTGCAGCGGATCTTCATCCAGCACCCCGCGCACGGCGGCCACGATGGCGAGGTCCGCGTCGCGCTGGGCGAAACGCTGCGCCACTTCCATCACGAGCGCCTCGTGCCCCTCGCCGGCCAGCATGCGCAGCGCCGTGGCGGCGTTGTCGCGCGCCTCGCCAATGCGGCCCACCGCGGCCGGGATCAGGCCGGCGACGGCATGCTCCGGATGGCGCAGCAGCCAGGCCCGGCCCACTTCGCGCAGCGACTTGAGCCTGACCAGCGCGCGTGCCGCAGGCGCCGCCAGCTCGACCGCGCCAAACGGCATCGCCAGCGGCAGCCCCTCGGTGGGCGCGCGGCGCACCGTGCCCAGCACGCCGGGCAGTACCCGCAGGCCGAACCTGGCTGCCATATAAGTGTCGTTGTGGGTTGTGCTCTGCGCGGCCACCATATTGAACAGCGGCAGTGCCAGTTCCTCGGGCAGCAAAGCCGCCATCATGGCATCGAGCGAGCACCAGCTGGTGAGCTTGCGCAAGGCCTGCCAGGCGGCGAACAGCGCCTGCACATCGCGCTGGCGAATCGCCAGCATGGCGTGTTCGAGCAGGCCGGATTGTTTGCCGCGTGCGTTGCCGAACCCCAGGTCGCTCGCCAGCAGTTGCACATCGCGGGCCTTGGCCTGGTCGTAGCGGCGCACCTGCCAGTCGCTCATCGACGCCCATTCCTCGCGCTTGCCCTCGGCCCAGCGCTCGACCGCGAGAAGATCCAGCGGCGCCAGCGTCAGCGGGCCGACGGCGGCAACGCGCTTCTTGCCAAGCCAGGGCGGATCGGCCAGCACCGTGGGCAGGTCCTCAACGGCGGCTGCCTCGGCAGGCTGCGCCAGCCTGGCCTGCAATTGCCTCACCAGGTCGCCCTCGGCCGGGCTCAGCCATGGCAGCACGCGCTCGGCCTCGGTGGCATGCGCCTGCAGCAGCGCGGCCAGGCTGGCCGTGTACAGGCTGGCATCCTTGCCACCGGCAAGCGCCAGGCCGGGCAAGGCCCCAAGCGCCGCCAACGGCCAGCGGGCGGTAGCCTGCTGGAAGCGCGCCATGGCGGGCTTGCCGTTGGTCGCCACCCGCGCCAGCGCGGCAACGGCGTCGGGCAGGCCGATGGCCGCCAGGCCTTCGCCAGCCTCTTCGATGGCCGCGCCTGGCGCCAGGATGGGTAACGCATCGGCGCCGCGCTCGCGCAGCACGGTGGCCACCATGGTCTCCACGCCCCAGAAATTGCTGCCCCAGCCCTCCACCTTCTGCCGCTGCGCGAGCGCAAGCGCCGCGGGATCGGTCACGGTCATCTGCAGCCAGTGCAGCGACGCCGGCGCCTGCGGCCCTTGCAGGCGCTGCGCGGTCTCGTTGCTGAGCTCGGGCAGGTCGGGCAGCAGCATGGCCATGACCGGCTGGCGCGACGGCGACAGCAGCGGCAGGGCCGCGCGGATCTTGTCCGCGCAGGCTTGCCACTGCGCGGGCTCGGCGCGCGCCAGCAGGGCGCGCAGCGCCCACTCGGCATCGCTGTGGATGCCCGCGTAGCCGGTGCCGTGCGCACTGTCGACGTTGTCGTTCAGGCTCAGGCGGCGCTTGCGCGTATCGCGCACCCAGCCGAGCTCCGTGCCCATGGTCTGCGCGGTCAGCAACGCATCCACCGCGCCTTCCAGGCCGAGCCGGCCCGCCATGAAGGCCATGCCATTGGCGCCCAGTTCCACGTCGTCGCGGTAGTGCTGCGAGGACAGCTTGACGAGGATCGTCATCAGCACCGCGTCGGACGCGGGCGAGCCCTCCATGCGGCGGCTTTCCACGCGCTGCCATGCCTCGGCATAAGCGGCCTGCCAATGGGCGGCACTGGCGTCGATTTCCGGCTGCAAGTGCTTGAGCAGGGATTCGCGCACGCGCAGCCAGGCCCGCATCGGGTCCAGCGGCTCGGCGGGCGCGGTGCCGGGATGGCGCCGGCTGGGCTGGGCCAGGTCCTTGAGCGATTCCGGCATCAGCACGGCGGCGCCCCCCTCCAGCCAGGGCGGCGAATCGCCACGCGCGGCAGGCACGATGACGGCAGCAGGCGGCGCAACGGGTTCCGGTGCTTGCGCCCGGGGCGCAGAGGCCGGGGCGGTATCCTGGGGAATCGCGGCGGCGGCGGGCGCCGGCGGCGCCGTGGCCCCGATGCTGGCGCCGGCCGCTACCTGCGCCTCCACATAGCCTTTGCCGGTTTTTTCGGCAATCAGCTTGGTCATTGCCGCAGCCGCCTTGGCGGCATCGGCAAACGGCTTGCTCTGGCTTTGGCCATGGGTGCCGATCTTGCCCCAGCGCAGGTTGAGCTGCGCGTCGTCCTGTTCCACTTCCCAGAATTTGCTGGAGCTGTCGCTGCGGAATTCGAAACGCCTCATACCTTGCTTTTCCTTTGGCTTCACATCGTCGACAAACCCACCGGGCAACGGGAATCGCCGTGGGTTCGGCGGGCGGCTATGCGGGTTTCCCGCCTGGCTGCGCCTCGCGCCCGCCCGATATGTTAAGAGAAAGGTACATCCGTGCAAACAAAGTTACATTTAGTTGGCTTTTGATTGGCGCTAGCGCGCCAATCAAGCGGCAGCCAGCACGGCTGCCACCGCCCTTTCCGCCGCCGGCGACAGCGTGCGCTGCGCCAGGTGCACGACGACAAAGTCCATGGCCATGGGGACCATGCTTGCCAGCGCCAGCGCTACCAGCGCGCCGCTCTCCAGCTCCGCCCTGAGCGCCCGCGCGGGCGCCAGCAGCACCACATCGGATTGGCACGCCAGATGCCTGAGCGCATGAAAATCATTGCTCTGCACCTGAAACGGCAGGCTCTCGCCCGGCCGGCAGCCGAGCAGCCTGCGCAACTGGTCGTGGCCTTGATCCGGCAACGGCACGGACACCAGCGTAGCCTCGCGCAATTGCGCCGGCGTGACACGCCCGCCCGCAAGGGGATGGCCCGGGCGCGCGAACCAGCCCGATGGCTCGGGCCGCAGGCGCCGGACTTCCAGCTCTGCCGCCGCCGGCATGGTACGGCGCTCGGCAACCAGAAAATCCAGCGTCTCCGCGTGCAGGGCGGCGAGCAGCGCCGGGGCGCTGTTGACCTCGGCCTTCACCCGCAGCTTCGGCCAGTCCCGGTTGAGGGCGCACAGTACCCCGGGCAGCAGGATGGCGGCGGGAAACGGCCCCATCCCCATCTGCACGCTGCCGATCTCATGCTGCTGCACCAGCGTGAGGTCTCGCGCCAAGCAACGCGTCTCGAACAAGATCCGCCGTGCCCGCTCCGCCACCATGCGCCCGGCTGCGGTCAGCGCCACGCCGCGCGGGCCGCGATCGAACAGCGGCATGCCAGCCTCGGCCTCCAGTGCCTGGATGCTGCGGGTCAGCGCGGGCTGGCTCAGGTGCACACGGCGCGCGGCCCCCGCCAGCGAGCCCTCTTCCGCCACCGCGATCAGGTGCTCCAGCCGTTTCAGGTTCAAGACATGCGCTCCTTGCATCGCTGAGATAAAAAACTTGCAATTGAATTATAGGTGGCGGTGGACTCCAATAGACGTCCTCTTCGTTTCGCCGAGCCTTGCCATGCCCCTTCGCCGTACCCTCCCCGCCATCCTGGCGCTCGTTGCCTTCCAGTCCGCCACCGCCCAGACGGCCAGCGCGCCTGCCTCGCCCGTCACCGCGCAAGCCAATGCGGCATGGCTGCAGGCACTGCCCTTTGGCGACCGGCAGGATTTCGAGGATGCGCACCGTGGCCTGGTGGCCCGCTTCCCCGAAGGCACCATCCGCGGCGCGGACGGCCGCGTGGCATGGGACTTCAACGCCTACGCCTTCGAGCGCGCCGATGCCGCGCCGGCCACGGTGAACCCGAGCCTGTGGCGGCTCGCGCAGTTGAACAATGAAGCCGGCCTGTTCAAGGTCACCGACCGCCTCTATCAGGTGCGCGGGGCCGACCTGTCGAACATGAACATCATCGAAGGCGACACCGGCATCATCGTGATGGACCCGCTGATCACTGCCGAGACCGCGCGCGCGGCGCTGGCGCTGTACTATGCGCACCGGCCGCGCAAGCCGGTGGTCGCCGTGATCTACACGCACAGCCACGTCGACCATTTCGGCGGCGCCAAGGGCATCGTCGACGAAGCCGACGTGAAGGCCGGCAAGGTGGCGGTGATCGCGCCGGCGGGCTTCATGGAAGAGGCCATCAGCGAGAACGTGCTGGCGGGCAACGCCATGAGCCGGCGCGCGCAATACATGTACGGCACCACCCTGCCCCGCAGCGCGACGGGCCAAGTCGACGCGGGCCTGGGCAAGGCCACCTCGCGCGGCACGGTCACGCTGCTGGCGCCCACCGATCTCATCGCCAAGACCATCGACACCCGCCGCATCGACGGCATCGACATCGAGTTCCAGCTCACGCCCGGCACCGAGGCGCCGGCCGAGATGAACCTCTACTTCCCGCAGTTGCGCACGCTGTGCATCGCGGAGAACGCTGCCCGCACCCAGCACAACATCCTGACCATCCGCGGCGCGCAGGTGCGCGATGCCAAGGCCTGGTCGTTCTATATCGGCCAGGCGCTGGCCCGCTACGGCGAGCGCAGCGACATCCTGATCGCCCAGCACCACTGGCCCACCTGGGGCAAGGCGCGCATCAACGAGTTCCTGTCGGACCAGCGCGACATGTACGCCTACCTGAACGACCAGACGCTGCGCCTGATGAACCAAGGCCTCACGCCCACGGACATTGCCGACACGCTGCGCAAGCTGCCTGAGCCGCTGGCCAGCAAATGGTATGCGCGCGACTACTACGGCTCGATCAGCCACAACGTGCGCGCCGTGTACCAGCGCTACCTCGGGTTCTACGATGGCAACCCGGCCCACCTGAACCCGTTGCCGGCGGTGCAGGGCGCGAAGAAGACGATCGAATGGATGGGCGGCGCGGACGCGGTCCTGGCCAAGGCGCGCGAAGCCTACGCCCGCGGCGAATACCGCTGGGTGGCGCAGATCGGCAACGAGCTGGTCTTTGCCGAGCCGGCCAACACCGCGGCCCGCGCGCTACAGGCCGACGCGCTGGAGCAGCTTGGCTACCAGACCGAAAACGCGACCTGGCGCAATGCCTACCTGACCGGCGCACAGGAACTGCGCAACGGCATCAAGCGGGGCGCGCCCAGCGGCACGACATCGCCCGACCTGGTACGCGCGCTGACCGTGCCGCACTTCTTCGACTACCTGGCGGTGCGCCTGAATGCGGACAAGGCCGCCGGCAAGGCCATGACGCTGAACTGGAACTTCACCGACCTGCAAGAGCGCTACGCCATGACGCTGCGCAACAGCGCCCTGACCTACCTCGCCAACGCGCAATCCGCGCAGGCCACGGCAACCATCACGCTGGACAAGGCCACGCTCGACCGCATCAGCCTGAAGCAACTGACGCTGCCGGACGCGATCCGCGATGGCAGCATCCGCATTGACGGCAACCCGCAAGCGGTGGCGTCGCTGTTCGGCATGCTGGATACGTTTGACGGGTATTTCAGCATTGTGACGCCACAAGCGGCGCCCTGAGGGGGGACGGGCAGCACGTCACCGGCGAGGGCTTTTAGCGCGGTGGGGGCGGCCCTGGCTTGCCCAGGGCCGCCTCGAAAAACTGCATCAATGCCTGTACCCGCGCCGTGCGGCCCCGCCGCGTGGGCACCAGCAGGGTCACCGGCGCGCTGTCGAACTCCCAGCCGGCCAACACCCGGACCAGCGTGCCGCGCGCCACCGCATCCGCCGTATCCCACTCTGAGCGCAGCACCAGGCCAAGCCCCTGTTCCGCCCACTGGCGCGCCACGCTGCCATCGTTGGTCGTAAAGGCCGGGACAACGCGCAGCGTTTCGCGGGCCGATGGCCGCCGCGCAGTGCCGGAACCCGCCCGGCGAAAACGCCACAGCGTCACGTCCTCGTCGTTCTCGCGAATGCAGATGCACGCGTGCCCCAGCAAGTCGCGCGGCTCTTGCGGCGTGCCGTGGGCGCGCAGGTAGGCCGGGCTGGCGCACAGCCAGCGTTCATTGGGGGCGAGCGTGCGGGCAATCCAGGATGAGTCCCGCACGGCGCCGATATGCACTACCGCGTCCGAGTCATGCTTGTCCGGCCAGGGCACCTCGCGCAGATCCAGCTGCAGGCGCAAGCCGGGATGGCACTGCGCAAAGCGCGCGAGCACCGGCGCCACATGGTGCCGGCCATAGCCGAAGGGGGCGGCGACGCGCAGCGTGCCCGTCAGGCGGCTGTCCTCCCGGCGGAACGACTCGGGCAGCGCCTCAAGCTGCGCCAGCAGCGCAGCGCCTTCCTGCGCAAAGCGCTCGCCCTCGGGCGTGAGGCTCAGGCGACGGGCGGTGCGGGTGGCGAGCGCCAGGCCCAGCGTGGCCTCCAGCTTGCGCAGGCGCATGGACAGCGCTGGCGGCGTCACATTGAGCGCGCGGGCGGCTGCGCTCAGGGACGGGGCCTGCGCCAGCGCCTCGACCAGCCGCAGGTCTTCGATCTGGATCATTCACTTCAGCTTAACGATTGATGTTCCGGCATTTAACCACGGACCACGTACTCCTTCCTACACTGAGGGCCTGATGTTACGCAGCGCCGCAGCTCGGCTATTGCGCTATTGCGCTATTGCGCCCACACAAAAAGGAACGTATGGAAATCCTCGACCAATCGCCCGCCCCTGCCTGGCCCCGCGCCGTGCTGTTCGACCTGCTCACCGCGCTGCTGGATTCCTGGACCGTATGGAACGCCGCCGCCGGCTCGCAGGCGCAAGGCCGGGCCTGGCGCGCGGAGTACCTGAAGCGCACCTACGGCTGCGGCGCCTACGTTCCCTACGAGCAACTGGTGCGCGAGGCGGCCAGCCACGTGGGCCTGCCCGCCAGCGCGCCGGAGGCGCTCGACGCAGGCTGGGACAAGCTCCCCGCGTGGGACGGTGCCCGCGAACTGTTGCGTGCCCTGCGGCCGCATTGCCGCCTGGCGGTGGTCACGAACTGCTCCGAACGGCTGGGGCGGCGCGCCGCGGACTTGCTGGAGATCGACTGGGATGTCGTGGTCACCTCCGAGCAAGCGGGCTTCTACAAGCCGGATCCGCGCCCCTACCAGCTCGCGCTGAAGCAGCTGGGCGTGCAGGCAACGGATGCCGCCTTTGTCGCGGGCTCGGGCTACGACATGTTCGGCACCTCGGCCGTGGGGCTGCGCACCTACTGGCACAACCGGGTCGGCCTGGCGCTGCCCGCCGGCGCGCCAGTGCCCGATGCGGAGTTCGCCACGCTGGAGCCCGCGCTGCCCTGGTTGCGGTCCTTTCATGCGGCAACCCCAACCCAGCCGCAGGCCAAAGTCCAATTGCTGGACTGACTGATCACTCTCAAGAACGCGATGAACACTGCCACCCACACACTGGCGAGCCTGGAAACACCGGCAGCGGTGATCGACCTCCCCCGCATGCAACACAACATCCAGCGCATGCAGTCGCGCATGGACGCGCTTGGCGTGCGGTTCCGCCCGCATGCCAAGACCAGCAAATGCTCGGCGGTCGTGCAAGCCCAGATCGATGCCGGGGCGCGCGGCATCACCGTTTCCACCCTGAAGGAAGCCGCGCATTTCTTTGCCGATGGCATGACGGACATTCTCTACGGCGTCGGCATGGTCTCGACCAAACTGCCCCAGGCCCTGGCGCTTCGCCGCCGGGGCTGCGACCTGAAGATCGTCACCGATAGCGTGACGTCCGCCGCGGCCATCGTCGCATTCGGTGCCGCGCATGGCGAGTCGTTCGAGGTCTGGATCGAGATCGACACCGATGGCCACCGCTCGGGCATCCGCCCGGACGAAGCCGCGCTGATCGACGTGGCCCGCGTGCTGCATGAAGGCGGGGCCCGCCTGGGCGGCGTGATGACGCACGCCGGCTCCAGCTACGACCTGGATACGCCCGAAGCCCTGGCGGCGATGGCGGAGCAGGAGCGGGCCGGCTGCGTCATGGCGGCCGAACGGCTGCGCGCGGCCGGGCTGCCATGCGCGGTGGTCAGCGTCGGATCGACCCCCACGGCGCTATCCGCAACGAGCCTGGAAGGCGTCACCGAGGTGCGCGCGGGCGTCTACGTGTTCTTCGACCTGGTGATGCGCAACGTCGGCGTATGCGCAACGCAAGACGTGGCGCTGAGCGTGCTGACCACCGTGATCGGGCACCAGGCGGACAAGGGCTGGGCCATCGTCGATGCCGGCTGGATGGCCATGAGCCGCGACCGTGGCACGCAAAAGCAGAAGTGCGATTTCGGCTACGGGCAGGTCTGCGGCATCGACGGTACCGTGCTCCCGGGCTATGTGCTCAGTGGCGCCAATCAGGAACATGGCATCGTGTCGCGGGAAGGCGCGCCCGAGCCGGACATCGCGACGCGCTTGCCCATCGGCACGGTGCTGCGCATCTTGCCCAACCACGCCTGCGCGACTGGCGCGCAGTTCCCCGAATATCACGCGCTTGCGCAAGATGGCACGCTCGCTACCTGGAGCCGGTTCCATGGATGGTGATCAGGCGAGCGCCGCGGTAAAGACGGTCAACCCCGCCGGGCTATCCGCGCCGGGCGGGCACTACAGCCATGCAACCGTGGCCAACGGCTTCGTGTTCGTTCCGGGCAGTTGCCCATCACGCCCGCCGGCGAAAAGCTCGCCGGCGCGCCCTTCGAAGATCAGGCGCGCCAGGTGCTGGCCAATGTGGAAGCGGCGCTGATCGCCTCCGGCAGTGGCATCGGCGGCCTGGCGCAGGTGCGGGTCTATGTGGACGCCATTGAAAACTGGCCGGCATTCAACGCCATCTTTGCGTCGTGGGCAGGCAGCGCGCGCCCGGCACGCGCCGTGGTGCCGACCGGCGCGCTGCACTTTGGCCTGAAAGTGGAGGTGGAAGCGGTGGCGGTGCTCCTGCCCGCTGCGTAGCCGCTAAGCGGCTACGCAGCCAGGCGGTGGCGTCAGCCCATCTGCGGCTGCGTCGCGGCAAAGCTTGGCCGCTCGCGCATCACTGCCTGCGCGCGCCGCACGTTGGGGCACTTCTCCAGCAAGGCGGCGCCCTCGGGAAACATGCCGACGTACGCCAGGATTGGCGCGAGAAACAGGTCCGCCATCGACATCGCCGTACCGACCAGGTAATCGCGATTGCCGTAGGCTTCGTCGAACGCGCCTAGCTGCGTGGCCATCTCCGGCAGCGCGGCTTCGATCACCGCGCGGTCGGGCTGGCCGTTTTCGCCCTTGGGAAAGATGTACTGCAGTACGTAGCGGCGCACCATGGCATCGTAGGCATGGCAATTGATCAGGCTGATCCACTGCTCGCAGCGCGCATGGCCAATGGCGCCAGATTGCCGCGGGAGCAGGCTCGGCCCCTCGAAGGCTTCCTCTATATAGGCCAGGATTGCGCGGGTCTCATAGAAGGAAAGCGGGCCATCGCTCAACACCGGAATGCGGCCGAACGGGCTATGCGCAAGCACCTCCGGCGAGTGCGGCGGCACGGGCTGCAGCTTGTAGGCCACGCCCTTTTCCTCCAGCGCCATGCGCACCGTGCGGCAATAGCTGCTGCGCGGGTCGCCGATCACGGTGATGGAGCCGGCGCTGCCCTCCGGATCCAGGAAATCGCTGAGGCGATTGAACACCGATTGCCAGCCGCCCGTGTGCGAATCGCGCTCGCCCGCCTCGGGAAAGCCGCTGTGGCGCATGTGCAGGTGGGTGCCGCCATCCTTGGCCGTCAGCGTGACCTCGATCAGCGTCTTGATCTCCGGCGGCATCGGGCCGGCTTCCCAGGCCCAGGTATAGGCGAGGAAGTCCGCCCGGTCGATCGCCTGATACTCGCCGCCCACGGTGTACCTGGCACCATCGCGCCCGCCCATCACGATGCGGTACTTGCCGCCGACCCGCGCATCGGCGCTAGCCTCCAGCACGTGCATGCCGCGCGGGCAATGCCACTCGGACAGTGCGGCCTGGCTGGTGAATGCGTCGAACACCTTCTCGCGCGGAGCGCGGATAAAGCGGTCCATTTCCAGATGGAAGGTAGCAGCTTGGGTCATGATCTTTTCCCTCGGGCTTTGCCTGCGTTGCTGGTGCCTTCGGTCGAGCCCGCCGCATGGGTGCGTTCGACGAACTCGACGAGGCGATCGAGATTGCCCTCCCAATGGCGCCGGTAGGTGCTCAGCCAGTCATGCGCGTCGCGCAGCGCATCCGCACGCAGATGGCAGATGCGCCAGCGGGCGCTGACCTCCCGCTCGATCAGCCCGGCGTCCGCCAGCACGCGCAGGTGCTTGGAGATGGCCGGAGCCGACATGTCGAACGGCCGCGCCAACTCGCTCACCGGTGCCTCCCCTTCGGCCAGGCGCGCAAGGATGGCGCGGCGAGTGGGATCAGCCAGTGCGGCAAAGATGGGGGTCAGCGGGTCGGTGGAGGATGGCATGGCTTCATTTAACCAACAGGTTAAATGAAAGTCAAGAAAGTAGATGGCGTGCGGGCGGCGTGTTGCCGCCCCCGGCTAGCTGACGCCAGCACCACGTACGGCAACGGAGCCTGGGGTTGTCCTAAGCCCAACGCGTCGCAATAGCGTCTGAATGGCAGCTGCGGCAACGTCATCCGTTTCGTGCACATCCTTGAGCACCGCCCGAATCCGCAAGGCCAGTGCTTCGGCAAGCCTTGCAGCAGTCACGCGCAGCGGACAAGAGTCGCATCGCGCATAAAGCGCAACATCCCTGACCAGCGTATCGCCTCGATAGATAGCCACCAGGACCTTTGGTTGGTAGCTACCGTCGACGAGCGCCTTTGCGCGCGGCGTGACGCGATAAGTCACCGCCTCAAGCATGGACATCTTCCGATCGCTGCAAGAGCCTGCTCCAGTCTCGTCACTCGATGACAGCAGTATTGAAATCCGCGATGCGGACATCGGTCACTCGCCGTCCTTCTTGGCCAGAACCGTGGCGCCAACCTGGGGGCGGGTTGCATAGGCCACCCCATGCTGCTCCAGATAGTCGCGAATCAACTGACGCACGACCTGTGATGGCGTTTGATCCTGCGCCGCGCACAGTGCCTCAAAGGCTTTCTTCTTCACGGGGTCGATCAACACGGTGAAACGGGCAGTCTTGGATTCCATACGCTTCAGAGTAGTATTGTATGATAATAGCATTATCATTATATACAACTGATCGACCAAGTGCGGCCTGGCAACGGCCTTCGCCAGAAGGCTTTGAAGGCATGCCAGAACCACGCAATGCGATCTTTAAATATCTTTTATGCCCCTCAGGACCAATCCGACGACGCTTTTCCGGCCTGAGGCGGAAATCCGATGGCCTGACGCCTGCAAGTTGCCTAGGGGCCGCTTTTCGTTTGAGGGCGATGTGGTAGACGCGACAATTGAGACGTCATCGCCGCGCTGTTGACTGAGTGACAAATCGAATAACAAGCCTGATCGAGCCCGCAGATGGATCCCAGCCGTACATCGTTTGAAGCCTACTTGAAGTTCCTCTCCGAAGCCCCTGACGACGGCACCCCGACTGTGCTGGAAACCCCGCTTGCACTTTCACTGCATTTCGATGCGCTGGCGACCCAAAGCATCATGTCGCGGCATGACCCCGACAAGCTTGTGCTCGGCTACACACGGACGATGATGGCATTTCTGCTGCTGCAGCCGGCACCCACCAGGATCTCGATGATTGGCCTGGGCGGGGGATCATTGCTCAAGTATTGCTATCGGCATCTTCCGCAGGCAAAGGTTGTTGCCATTGAAATCGATCCGGCAGTGATCGCCTTGCGCGATACGTTTCACATTCCGCCCGACGACGAGCGGCTCGAAGTGGTCTGCGCGGATGGCGCCGAGTACGTCAAGAGTCAGGACGCGCGGCCGGAGGTCATCCTGGTGGATGGCTTTCTCGCCCATGGCATGCCGACACAACTGGGGAACGCCGCCTTCTACGCAGCGTGCCATGCGCGGCTCGCCGACGACGGGGTATTGGTGGCCAACTTCCTCGACAGCGATGCTGATATTCCGTTCTACCTGGAAGAGATCCGTTCGGTGTTCGGCGAGTCATTTTCCATTGCCCTGTCCGAGGACAGTTGCAACTACACGCTGTTCGCGTGGAAGGGGGCGCGGGCGCTTCCCTCCCAGGACGAGCTGCTGACGCGGGCTCGCGCCCTGGAAACCACGCACCCGCTGAATCTGCGATCGGCCGCGCGTCGCCTGAAACAAGGCAAACGGCTCGCGTCGGATCGCATATTCTGGCAAAAGCTCGCGGGCTGAAGGACACGGCCTGAATGGCTATCGCAGCGAGCCGTGAATGTTCCGCACCCGGTGCCTGGGCGTACGCAAGCGGCCACCAGGCCAATCATAGGTACGCAGGCAGGCCAATGAAGAGGGACGCCAAATGATCAGTCAAAAAATCAGGTTCTTCCGCTCACGGATTCCCGCATTCGCGTGCACCCCGGGCTGCCACGACTGCTGTGGGCCGGTGATGACCTCGACGCACGAGATGTCGAGGCTTCCCGTCAAAAGCGATGCCGAGCACGAAGCCGCGCTGACAGACCTCAGTTGCCCTCATCTTGGCAGCCAGGGTTGCCAGGTCTATGCCGAGCGCCCGTTGATCTGCCGCTTGTTCGGCACGACGCCGCGGCTGGCCTGCCCGAATGGGAACCGGCCCGAGGAGATGGTCGATCCGGACATAGATCGCCAGATTCAACGCTTCTTCGTTGAAACACGTCACGTGCTGGTTTGAACTGATTTGAAGCAAACAGCGAGTTCACTGCCCCGCGCGGGCGGGAAGACTAACTGCCGCGCGGGACGTAGTTCAGCCGCCCGTCAGGCCGCGGGCACCAGCACGCTGGCAATCGCTTGTGCCACCTGGGTCACGTTGCGCTCGTTCAACCCGGCCACGCACATGCGTCCCGAACGCAGCAGGTACACGCCGTGCTCCGTGCGCAGGCGGTCCACCTGATCGGCCGTCAGCCCGGTGTAGGTGAACATGCCACGCTGCGTGAGGTAGCGCGACAGCGCCTCGCCACTCACGTGGGCGGCCAGGCCCTTGTGGATGGCCGCGCGCATCTTGGCGATGCGCTCGCACTTGCCCGCCAGCTCGCGCTCCCAGATCGTACGCAGCGCCGGCGTGGTCAACACCCGGGCCACCACCCGGGCGCCATGCGTGGGCGGGTTGCTGTAGTTGGCGCGCACCGCGCCCGTCAGCTGGCCGAGCACCCGGCCGGCTTCTTCGGCGCTGTCGCAAACCACGCTCAGCCCGCCGCAACGCTCGCCGTACAGCGAGAAGTTCTTCGAGAACGAATTCGCCACCAGGCACGGCACGCCCTGGGCCACCAGCTCGCGTACCGCGAAGGCGTCGTCGTCCAGGCCGGCGCCAAAGCCCTGGTAGGCCATATCGACGAAAGGCAGCAGCTCATGCTGCTTGAGCAGCGTGATGAGCTGGCGCCATTGGTCGTGGTTCAGGTCCACGCCGGTGGGGTTGTGGCAGCAGGCGTGCAGCAGCACGATGCTGCGCTTGGGGATCAGGCGCAGCGCGTCCAGCATGGCGTCGAACTTCAGGCCGCCGGTGGCGTCGTCGTAGTACGGGTACGTGTTGACGGTGAAGCCCGTGCGCTCGAAGATCACGCGATGGTTCTCCCAGCTCGGATCGCTGATCCAGACCTGGGCGTCAGGGAAATAACGCTTGAGGAAATCCGCGCCCACGCGCAGCGCGCCGGAACCGCCCAGCGTCTGCACCGTCGCGATGCGCCCCTCGGCGCGCGCCTGGCACGGCTCGCCGAAGACCAGCGCCTGCACGGCGTCGCGGTAGGCCGCAAACCCGGCCATGGGCAGGTAAGGCCGCGGGCCCATGTCGGCCATCAGCTCGGCTTCGGCTTTCGCCACGGCCTGCATCACCGGCAGCCGGCCTTCGTCATCGAAGTAGATGCCGATGCTCAGGTTGACCTTATCGGTCCTGGGATCGAGTTGAAAGCTCTCGTTGAGGGAGAGGATCGGGTCGCCCGGATAGGCATCGATGTGTTCGAACATTGGATACTCTGGCTGGAGTGCTGGGATGGGTCGGAGCCGGCGGCCAGTGGCCGCCAGGGTCATCATTATGCCGATACGCGTTCGGGCAGGGCCGGTTCGGCGCGCTTCTGCTTTTGCCTGAGGCGGTAGCTCAGGCCCAGTACGGCCAGCCATGCCGGAATCAGGTACACCGAGATGCGCAGGCCCGGCGTGAGGTACATCACGTAGAGGATACCCGCCAGGAAGGCCAGGCACACATAATTTGTCAGCGGGTAGCCCAGGCTCTTGAAACGCGTTTCCTGGCCGGCTGCACGCTTGTCGCGGCGGAACTTGAGGTGAATGATGCTGATCATCGCCCAGTTGATGATCAGTGCCGAAACCACCAGCCCCATCAGCAGCTCAAAGGCCTCGCCGGGCATGAAGTAGTTGATCACCACGCAAGCCGCGGTGGCCAGCGCGGAAACACCCAGCGCGGCCAGCGGGATCCCACGCTTGTTGACCTTCAGCAGCGCCTTGGGCGCATTGCCCTGCCTGGCCAGGCCGTACAGCATGCGGCTGTTGCAATACACACCGCTGTTGTAGACCGACAGCGCGGCGGTCAGCACCACGGCGTTCAGCACCGTGGCAACGATCTCGCTGTTCATCGCGTGGAAGATCAGCACGAACGGGCTGCCGCCGGTGACGACCTTCTCCCACGGGTACAGCGAGAGCAACACGCCGAGAGCGCCAACGTAGAAGATCAGGATGCGATAGATCACCTGGTTGGTGGCTTTGGGAATGGTCTTTTCCGGCTCATCCGCTTCTGCCGCGGTAATGCCCACCAGCTCCAGCCCGCCGAACGAGAACATGATCACCGCCATGGCCATGACCAGGCCGGAGATCCCGTTCGGGAAAAAGCCGCCGTGCTGCCACAGGTTGGACACGCTGGCCTGCGGGCCGGCCGTGCCGGACGCCAGCAGGTAGCCGCCGAACACGATCATGCCGACGATGGCCAGCACCTTGACGATGGAGAACCAGAACTCCATTTCGCCGAAGGACTTGACGCTGGTCAGGTTGATGGCGTTGATCAGGAGGAAGAACGCCAGCGCGGAAACCCAGGTGGGCACGTGCGGCCACCAGTACTGGACATAGATGCCCACCGCCGAGAGCTCCGCCATGCTGACCAGGATATACAGCACCCAGTAGTTCCAGCCCGACATGAAGCCCGCGAAGCTGCCGCAGTATTTGTTGGCGAAATGGCTGAAGGAGCCTGCCACGGGTTCGTCGACCACCATTTCGCCGAGCTGGCGCATGATGAAGAACGCGATGATGCCGGCCACCGCGTAGCCGAGCAGGACCGAGGGCCCCGCCATCTTGATGGTCTGGGCAATGCCCAGGAACAGCCCGGTGCCAATCGCGCCACCTAGCGCAATCAGCTGGATGTGCCGGTTTTTCAAGCCACGCTTGAGCGTCGCGTCTGTATTGTCGGAAGCGTTGGGAACCATCTTTGTCTCTCTACCCACTCTTTTGGAATGTCGGCCTGCGCCTCTCGCGTGTCGCGGGCGCTTGGGCTTCGGCCAGGCACCGCCGGCGCGCAGTCATGCTGCTGCGCCGGCGGTGTTGATGCGGTCAGTGCCGGGCGTGCCGGCTTGCCTTGTGGGCCTCAGACCTTGAGCGTGCCGCGCTCGATCTGGTCGCGTTCCAGCGATTCGAACAGCGCCTTGAAGTTGCCTTCGCCAAAGCCTTCGTCGCCCTTGCGCTGGATGAACTCGAAAAACACCGGGCCGAGCGAGGCCTTGGAGAAAATCTGCAGCAGCAGGCGGGGCTTGCCGCCTTCGGTGGTGCCGTCGACCAGGATGCCGCGCGCCTTGAGTTGATCCACAGGCTGGCCGTGGCCGGGCAGGCGCGCTTCCAGGCCGTCGTAGTAGTAGTCGTTGGGTGCCGTCATCAGGGGCACGCCGGCCATCTGCAGGCTGTCGATGACTTCGATCAGGTTGTCCGTCAGGAAGGCGATGTGCTGGATGCCTTCGCCATTGAAGGCCATCAGGAATTCCTCGATCTGGCCGCTGCCCTTGGACGATTCTTCGTTCAGCGGGATGCGGATCTTGCCATCCGGCGCGGTCATGGCCTTCGAGGTCAGGCCGGTGTATTCGCCCTGGATATCGAAGTAGCGGATTTCGCGGAAATTGAAGAGCTTTTCGTAGAAATTAGCCCAGTAAGCCATGCGGCCACGGTAGACGTTGTGCGTCAGGTGGTCGATCAGGCGCAGGCCATGGCCCACCGGATGACGGTCCACGCCTTCGATGAACTCGAAGTCGATGTCGTAGATGGACTTGCCTTCTTCAAAGCGGTCGATCAGGTACAGCGGCGCGCCGCCGATGCCCTTGATCGCCGGCAGGCGCAGCTCCATCGGGCCGGTGGCGATTTCCACCGGCTGCGCGCCGAGTTCCAGCGCGCGGGCATAGGCCTTGTGCGAATCCTTCACGCGGAACGCCATGCCACAGGCGCTGGGGCCGTGCTCGGCGGCAAAGTAGGCAGCCGGGCTGTGCGGCTCGCGGTTGACGATGAAATTAATGTCGCCCTGGCGGTACAGCACCACGTCCTTGGAGCGATGGCGCGCCACCAGCGTGAAGCCCATCTGCTCGAAGATCGGTTCCAGTAGGTTGGGAGTAGGCGAGGCGAATTCCACGAATTCGAAGCCCATCAACTGCATCGGGTTTTCAAACAGATCGGCCATGGTGTGCTCAACGAAAAGTTGGGGGACGAGAGAAATAATATTGCGGCTCCTGCGCGCCAGCGCATCGATGCGCAGTGCCAGGCACGTGCGGAACAGGCTCTCATTTACCCGTCCGCACTGCTAATCTGGAGTTCAGTGTATATTCCGGGCCGCAAAATAGGATTTCGTAATCCACGCAGGCAAACCCTAGATCATGAGATAAAATTTCATGATTCACGGCAGGTAGGAAACAAAAGTGCACAAAGATGAGCTAGACCGCATCGACCGGCGCCTGCTGGGGGCGTTGCAGGAAAATGGGCGCGCGTCCAACCTGGAACTGGCCGAGGCCATCCGCCTGTCGCCAGCCCAGACGCTGCGCCGCCACCGGCGCCTGGAAGAGCTTGGCGTCATCAAGCGCTATGAGGCCCGGCTGGACTCCGCCAGCCTGGGCTTCGGCGTGGTGGCCTTTATCCATGTCACGATGGAGCGCGGCCATATCCGGGACCTGTCGAACTTCAAGGGGTTGGTCGCCGAGCTGGCGCAAATCCAGGAGTGCTTCTCCGTGACCGGCGATATCGACTATGTGCTCAAGGTGGTGGCGCGCGATCTGAAGTCGCTGTCGGACTTCCTGCTCGACACCCTGATGCGCATCCCGGGCGTGAGCGGCGTGAAATCCAGCGTTTGCCTGGACGAGATCAAGTGCACCAGCGCCATGCCGCTGGAGCCTTGAGCCAGGTCCTCTGACTGCTGGATTGCCGAGGCCGCGGGGCAGCCACAGCCAGCGCACGATCAAGCTTGCACCGCCGCGAGCGCGCCGATGCGGTCGAGCGCGGCAAGCAGCTTTGGCGTGGCCGGCTGGGCGCAATTGATCCGGACATGATGCGCGTACCGGCTGGCGTCAGGGCAGAACATGGCACCCGGACCGATGCTGATGCCCTCGCTCGCCGCCGCCTCGCACAGCGCTAGCGCGTTGACATGGGCAGGCAGTTCCACCCACAGCAAGAAACCATCGTCGGGCGCGCGCAGCTTCGTCCCCGCTGGCCAGGCGGCCGCGATGCGGGATGAGAACGTGCGCACCGAGTCCTTGATCCGCTGGCCGTAGCGCCGCAGATGCCGGTCGTAGTCGCCGCTCGAGAACATGTCGGCCAGCGCCGCCTCGAACAGCGGCGATCCGGCCAGGCTCGCCTCGACCCGCGCCTCCAGCACCGCCTCGAAGCGGTGGCCCGGCGCGATCCAGCCGATGCGCCATCCCGGCGCCAACGTCTTCGACACCGACGTGCAATACAGCACATTGCCGGACTCGTCGAACGCCTTGCAAGCCGGCGCCCGCGGCTTGCCGGCCGAGAGATCGCCGTACACGTCATCCTCGATCAGCGGCACCCCGGCATCGTCAAGCAGTTGCACCAGCGTGCGCTTGTCGGCGATGGACATCGTGAAGCCCAGCGGGTTGTTGGCGGTGGGCACCGACACCACGGCGCTAACCCGATGCCGCTGCAGGATCTGCGCCAGCGCCGCCAGGTCCATCCCGGTACGGGGATGGGTGGGCACCTCGATGGCGCGCAGCCCGAGGCTGCGCAGCAGCATCAACGTCCCGAAGTAGCAAGGCGACTCGACCGCGACCACATCGCCCGCTTTGCAGGTCACCTGCAGGGCAAGCCGCATGGCCTGGCTCTGCCCTTGTGTGAGCACCAGTTGATCGGGCGAGATGTGCAGGCCCCAGCGCGCCGCGCGGCGCGCGATCTGGCTGCGCAAGTCGAGGCGGCCCGGTGGCACGCTGTAGGCCAGGCCAGACGCCCCGAGCCTGCGGGCCGCGCCCAGCATGCTGCGCGCCAGCGCCTTGTCCGGCAGCCATGCCGCGCACGGCGATGCGGCCCCCAGCGCAACCGGGCCGGGCGCGCGCACCTGGGCGAATAGCGCATGCACATTGGCGGTCAGCGTCACCGGCCGGGCCGTGGCACCAGGTTGCGGGGCCAGCGGCTCGGCGGGCATGTCCGCGCAAACGTAGAAACCTGACCTTGGCCTGGCCACCACAAGGCCGCTCGCCTCCAGCACCCGCAGCGCGTGTTCCGCCGTTGGCGCGCTAACCTGCTCGATCTCGGCCAGCCGGCGCACCGACGGCATTTTGGCGCCGGGTGCCAGGTCGCCACGGCGGATGGCCGCGCGCAGCCGGTTGGCGATCACCTGGTAGTTCGGAGGGCTGTCCGCCATCTCTATCTGCTATCTGTATAGCTATGAAAATTGATTGATTGACTATACAGCCAAGTCGCGAGCGCGGTGAGAATCCCGTCTCCGAAGCGGACATTCCCTTCATTGATCCAATAGGAGAACCCGATGAACATTGCCATGCTGGCTTACGATGGCTTCACCGACGTCGATCTGTTCCTGCCCTGGGACCTGCTCAACCGGGTCCAGGACCCAGCCTATGTCGGCTACGCCAAGCCTTGGTCGGTGCGGATCTGCGCAGACACGCCGCAGGTGACCTCCAACACCGGCATCACCATCACGCCGCATGGCGGCTTGAGCGAGCTTGCCAAGGCCGATGCTGTGTTCATTGTCAGCGGCCCCGGGTCGCGGGCCAAGCTCAACGATCAAGGCTTCATGGGGCAGCTCAAGCTGGATCCGGCCAGGCAGGTGATTGGCGCGATCGACTCGGGTGTACTGTTTCTCGCCCGCCTGGGGCTGCTCGATGGCCTGAGCGCGACCACCTACCCGGGCGTGTTCGAAGAGCTCGAGGCCATGGGCGTGAAGACCGAGCATCGTCCGCTCGTGGTGCACGGCCAGATCGCCACGGCGGGTGGATGCCTGGCGACGCAGGATCTGGCGGGCTGGATGGTCTCGCGGCTGCTTGGCCAGGATATTGCTGACAGCATGCTGGAGATGATCGCCAAGGTCGAGTGACGAACCGAGGCCGCGGGGCTTAGCGCTTGATCACGGACGGGCTGGATGGGCTGAAGAAATACGGCGCCACGGCAAGCGCCACTACCGCGGCAGCCGTGAGGAAGATCGTCGAATAGGTCTTCGCCACCGGCCAGTGCCGGGCATCGCCCATGCTGGCGATCAGGCCGAATCCCCACGACGTCAGCGCCGAGCCCAGGAACACAAAGGTGTTGAGCACGCCAAGCCCGCGCCCGCGCGAAGACGGCGGCACCAGGCCGCGCCCCTGCGCCATGACCAGCGGATGCAGCATGCCGATGGTCGACAGCAAGGCCATCAGCCCCACACCGGAGACGATGCCATGCGTGGGCCAGAGGCTCAGCAGGATGGCGCCCGACATCGCAAAGCAGGACCATCCCGCGATGGTGGTCTTGAGCGAGCTGCGCCGGACCAGCACGGGCAGGAAGAACGCCGTCAAGAACCCGCTCACGCTCAGCAGCGTCAGCGCGATGCCCCGCGAGCCGGAATCCAAGCCGTACACGCTGGCCAGGTAAGGGCCGCTCCATGCGTTGCGGAACGCCGTGCCTGCCGCCATGGCCACGCACATCGGGATCAGGGTCCACAAGGGGACGATGGCCAGCAGCTTCGCGCTTTGCGAGAGCATGGCGCCCAGCGGCACACCACGCGCCTGGGCATGGCCATCATCCCGCACGAAGCGCCAGACACCGTAGCAGGCCACCACCATGCACAACGCCGCGGCGGACATCGCCACGCGCCAGCCGAGCAGATGCATGGCCCATCCGAGCGGCGCCGTGGCGCACAGCGCGCCGATCATGCCGGTGGCATTGGACTGGCTGACGACCCGCGTGTAGTTTTTCTCGGAAAGTTGCTCGGAAGCAAAATGCAGCAGCCCCATGAAGACCGGCGCGCAAGCCAGCCCCAGCCCGGCCTGCGCCAGCATGGCGACGGTACCGTTCGGCGCCAGCGAGAACATCACGGCGGACACCGCGCCAATGGCCAGCAGCAACGACGTCGGCTTGCCCACGCCATACCGGTCGAACGCGATCCCCACGGGAATCTGCGCAACCGCGAATGCCAGGAAGAAGGAGGAAGACAAGGTGCCGAAGCCCGCCGCCGACAGGCCGAAGTCGTGCTGGAGCTCCGGCGCCATCACCGCCAGGCAGCTGCGATAGAACTGGCTCAGCGCGAACGCGAAGGTCAGCAGGAAGATGCCCCTGCGCGCGCGCCGCGCCAGAGTCGCGGCGTCAGCCACGGAGGTGAGCTCGCGATCATGCGCAGCGCTGGCCGGATTGTTCAACTTGATGTCTCTTCTCGTAGTAGGGCTGCCTTTTACCAGGCTTGTCCCGCAACTTGCCGGAGCATTCGGGATGCAGGACCGGTATTTTACGCCCGCTCCCGCTGGCCTGCTCCGGCCGGCCTCTCGCCCGCGTTATGCCCCGGCGGTGAACAGCGCAAATGAGGCAATGATCGCGATCAGAAGGATCGGGAACGCCCAATACTGCATGGGAATCCAGAACAGCGTATGGCGCTTGCGCAGTTCCACGGATTCCTGCGTGTTGGGATCGACCAGGATGCGGCCCGGACGCGAATTGAGGCGTTTGCCAAGATAGAAGACTGCCGCGGCCGACAGGATCAGCGATAGCACGATGGTCGCGATATTGGAGAGATTCACCAGCGCGCCTAGCAGGCTCATGACAAGCAGGACGGCAAGGGGCAAGATGACAACGAGAAAACCTAAACCTTGCCAGATCAGAAACATGGAACACTCCCGGGTATGGATATCAAGCGGATATAAAAAAAACGAATGCCCCGGATCCGGGGCATTGACGACGAATTATATCCATGCGCCGGATTAATCACAAACCAGAATCCGGGGCCGCCTCGTTATGTCGGGGGCCTGGTCACAACAAGAGCCATCAACAAGCGCGGCTTAGCGCGCCAGCAACTGCTTGGTCTGGTCCGTCAGCGCCTTGAGCCCTTTCTCCACGATCTCGCGCCAGTCGTCCCCGGTCACCATCTGCTTGGACTCGGACACCTCGGTCTTCAGCACCTGCTTGTCCTTGATGCCACCCACATTGCCCTGAAGCTCGACTTCCGATTTCTGGTTGGTCGTGATCGCCCAGAACCCCGGCTTGATCCACGCCCAGCCAGCGTCAGTTGGAAAGAAAAGATCCAAGCCTGGCCGCAATGAGGAAGATGGCAAAGGCGCGGCACGCCGCGCCATTTCCCCTGTATCAGCAACGCAGGCTCAAGTAATGTATCGACAACTTTTTCTGAACCTTTAGCGGTGCGTGACGCCTCCCCTCTTCAAAACCCAACGTTGTCACGCCCCTTCAGCTTCAGCAAATTCCGCGCCTCTTCCGGCGTGGCAACCTCAAGCGACAAGGCTTCGATGATGCTGCGCACCCGCAGCACCTGCGCGGCATTGCTGTTGGCGAGCTTTCCCGGGCCATCCCATAGCGAATCCTCAAGGCCAACGCGCACATGGCCGCCGACCGATGCGCTGATCGCCGCCGCCGGCATCTGGCTGCGCCCTGCCCCCAGCACCGACCAGACATAGTCCTTGCCGAACAGCCGGTCCGCCGTGCGGCGCATATGCATGAGGTCTTCCACATGCGCGCCGATGCCGCCGCGCAGCCCGAGCACCGACTGAATCAGCAGCGGTGGCGTCAAGAGCGCGCGATCCAGGAAATGGGCTGCCGTGTACAAGTGGCCGATGTCATAGCACTCGATCTCGAAGCGGGTCTGGTTTGCGCTGCAGGACTGCAGGATATAGGCGATGTCCTTGAACGTATTCCTGAAGATGCCGTCGTAGCTGCGCTCCAGGTAGGGGCGCTCCCAATCGTGCTTGAGGTCTTTAAAGCGGTCCAGCAGTTCATAAAGGCCGAAGTTCATCGTGCCCATGTTCAGCGATGCCACTTCGGGGCTTAGCTGCAGCGCGGGCTGCAGGCGCTCCTCCACGCTCATGGTGGGCGCGCCGCCCGTGGTCAGGTTGATCACCACGTCGCACGCCCCCTTGATGGCGGGCACGAACCGGCGAAACAGCGCCGGGTCCTGCGAAGGGCGTCCATCCCCGGAGTCGCGCGCGTGGAGATGCACGATGGCGGCGCCGGCCTGCGCGGCGCCGATCGCGCTCGCGGCGATCTCATCAGGCGTGAGCGGCAGATAGGGCGACATGGACGGGGTGTGGATCGACCCGGTGATGGCGCAGGTAATGATGACTTTGTTCATGGCGACGTCTTTGTCTGGGTAGGTGGTGCTGCGGCATGCATTGCATGCCGCAGCCCGTCAGTGTTCCGGGCGCGAGCCGGCCGGCGCATCCCGGGCCGTGGCGCGCCTTGCGAATCCGGCGCGCGCCTGGCGCTCGCGGACATGCCCGTAGCCACGCACACTGGCAGGCCAGGAGAGCAGTTCCCGCAGGCGTGCCTCGGGCCATTGCGCTGCCGCGTGCCCGATGTCATCCAGATCCTCTTCGTAGGCATCGCGCACACGGCGATTGAGCTGCGCTTCCACGCCACGGGCAAAGGGATCGAGCCAGCTGCCGCGCAGGAAGCGCACGCCAGCCAGCAGGCGCATGGCGGGCCGGATCCAGCTGCCAACCGCCGTCTTGCTGATCTTGCCGGTGACGTTGTCTAGCTTGCCGAACGGGCCGCCCGCCAGATGGAACCTGACCTGGAACTCGCCTTCGAACGCCTCGTTCAGGGACTGCAGGAAGGCCGGGCGCGAATACAAGCGCGCCACCTCGAACTCGTCCTTGACCGCCAGCACGCGGAAATACTGCGTCGCCACCTGCCGGACCAGGGCGTCGGCATCGCTTCGGCCTGCCAGCATGCGCCGCACCGATTCCATCCGCTGGCGGTAGCGATCCGCCAGCGCGGTGTTTTGATAATCGACAAGGCGCCGTGCCCTGTCATCGATCAGCGCCGCCAGGGATCCCCCGGCGTTCATCGTCAGCTGAACGACCTGCGCGGGCGCCATCAGGCGGCGCACCGCCGCGTTGTCATGCGCGAGCCAGCGGCCCAGCGCGAACGCCTTCAGGTTGGTGTCGGTCGATACGCCATTGAGCTGTATCGCCTTTTCCATCGCTGCCCGCCGCACGGGGATCGCACCTTGCTGCCAGGCATAGCCCAGCAGCAACATGTTCGACAGGATCGCGTCGCCCAGCAGATGCTGCGCAAGCAGCGTCACGTCGATGCACTCGGCGCGCCCGCCCAGCGCTTCGTTCAGGCGGTGCTTGAGCCCGGCCTCATCGACGGCCCAGTCGGGCTGGCTGGTGAAGTCGCTGGTGGGAACCACCTCCGTGTTGACAAAGGCGCGCGCCAGCCCGGGACGCAGCCTGGACAGCGCGTCCGCGCCGGCCGCGACGATCAGGTCGCAGCCCAGCAGCACGTCGGCTTCGCCGGTGCCGATGCGCGCGGCGTGCAGCATGGCGGCGCTCGGGGCAATGCGGATATGAGAGCCCACCGCGCCGTACTTCTGGGACAGCCCGGTGACATCCAGCGAGCTCCCGGCCCTGCCGTCCAGGTGCGCCGCCATGGTCAGTACGCCGCCAATCGTCACCACGCCGGTGCCGCCGATGCCCGCGACGAGGATCGCCATGGGCTCGAAATCGCCCGGGATGATGGCGTCGGGCAACGCGGGAATCTTGAAGCCCGCCGCCGCCGCGCCTTGCGGCCGGCGCGGCTTTGCTCCCTGCAACGTGACAAAGCTCGGGCAGAAGCCGCGCACGCACGACATGTCCTTGTTGCAGGACGACTGGTTGATCTTGCGCTTGCGGCCCAGCGCCGTCTCAAGCGGCTCGATGGCGAGGCAGCCGGACTGATCGCCGCAATCGCCGCACCCCTCGCACACCTCGGGATCGATATAGGTGCGCACCTGCGGGTCGGGCAGCTTGCCGCGCTTGCGCAAACGGCGTGCCTCGGTGGCGCAGGCCTGGTCGTAGATCAGCACCGACAGCCCGGGATACGCGCGCAGCTCGATCTGCACTGTCTCCAGCGCCGCCCGGTCGTACACCGGCACGCCCAGCGTGGCCCGGCGCGGCGCATCGTATGCCGTCACGTCGTCGGTGACCACGACCAGCTTCTTGATCCCCTCCGCCCGCAGCTGGGCCACGGCCTTGTCGACGCTAAGCTCGCCATCCACGGGCTGGCCGCCGGTCATGGAGACAAAGCCGTTGAACAACAGCTTGTAGGTCATCCGCAGATTGGCCGCAAGCGCCTGGCGGATGGCCAGGTAGCCGGAATGGAAATAGGTCCCGTCGCCCATGTTGGCAAAGACATGGGGCTCGCTGGTAAACGGCGACTGCCCCATCCACATCATCCCCTCGCCACCCATGTGCGAGACGGTGTGTGTCTTCTTCGGGTCATTGAGCATGGCGATCGTATGGCAGCCGATGCCCGCCAGTGCCCGGCTGCCATCCGGCAAGCGGGTCGATGTATTGTGCGGGCAGCCCGCGCAAAAGCTCGGGCGGCGCAGCGGCACGGCTTGTCGCGGCTGGTCCACCGCAACGGCATCCGGGGCCGCGGTCTCAAGCCCCAGCAAGCGCTGGATGGCCTCGGCGATCTGCAGCACGCTCAGCTCATTGCAGATAGGCAGCACCGGCGCGCCTCGGGAGGCCGACCATTCCGGCGCGCCTTCGAACTTGCCGCGCACCACCGGCGGCTGCGCCATGCGCGCATCGAAGAGGATGGACTTAAGTTGCGACTCGAGCAGCGGGCGCTTTTCCTCGATCACCAGGATGGTGTCGAGCCCGTGCGCGAAGGCGCGCACGATCTCGTCCTCCAGCGGCCACACCATGCCGATCTTCAGCACCCGCAGCGCGGCGCCGCGCGCATCGCTGGCGTCGATGCCAAGGCGTTGCAACGCCTGCATGGTGTCGGCGTAGGACTTGCCGGCGGTGACGATCCCGACCCTGGCGCTCGTGCCAGGCCACACCAGGCGGTTGAGCCCGGCCGCCCGCGCGAACTGCACCGCCGCCGGCAGCTTGTGCACGTACAAGCGCTCCTCCGCCGCCGGCGCCATTTCGAAGGCGCGGATATGCAAGGGCCCGTTGGCGTCAGGCAACGCCTCCAACGGCTCGTGCTGCCCCACGTCGACTTCGCCGGCGGACTCCACCACGTCGGTCACCAGCTTCATGCCAACCCAGCATCCGGTGCGCCGCGACATCTCGATGCCACGCAGGCCGAAGTCGATGATGTCCTGCACGTTAGCCGGATACAGCACCGGTATGCCCGCCGCGATCAGCGAGAAATCCGACTGGTGGGCGGTGGTCGACGACTTGGCGCTATGGTCGTCTCCCGCCAGCACCAGCACGCCGCCGGCTGCGCTGGTGCCGGCCAGGTTGCCGTGCTTGAGCGGGTCGCCGCTGCGATCCACGCCCGGCCCCTTGCCGTACCAGATGCCAAACACGCCATCCACCGTGGCGCCGGCAAAGGTACCGACGTACTGCGTGCCCCACACCGCGGTGGCGGCCAGGTCCTCGTTGACGCCGGGCTGGAAGCGCACGTTCGCGGCCTGCAACAACGGCTGGATGCGCCACAGCTCCATGTCCAGCCGGCCCAGCGGCGAGCCACGGTAGCCGGAGATAAAGCCTCCGGTGTTCTTGCCGAACCGGGCATCGATGCGGCGCTGGTCCAGCGCGATGCGCAGGATCGCCTGGTTGCCGGTGAGGAACACCTTGCCGGCCGGCTGCTCGAACCGGTCGTCCAGGCGGGGCGGCTGCAATGCCGCTGGCTCCGTCCGCGTGTTCATGCCGTACCGCCGCTATGTACGATTGCAGGGGCGGTTGCTAGCCGGTTGCCGCGAGAGCGCGGAAGAAGACAAGCCGTCATCGAAACAAACTCCGTGATGAATGAACAGAAAAAGCGCCGGGGGCAATCAGAAGCGCTGCGAGTACTGCACGCCAATGCTTTGCTGCCGCGTTGCCAGGGTCTCCTGGCCCGAGACCGTGGCGTTGCCCGAGAGCTGCGTGGCCACGGCCGACCCCAGCGCCGAGCTGCCCGAGGTGGTGTGGCCCGGCGACAGGGAGTAGAAGACCGACCAGGTGGCATTGGCGGCGGTCGCATAGCCCAGCCCGAGCGTGTAGTGCCGGCGGAACGTGGCCGGCGAGGTGACGTTGTTGGCCGTATCCACATCCGCGTAGGCCGCGCTGTTCAAGGAGACGCCGCCCGACACGTGCCAGGCCGGCGTTACCTGGTAGCGCACGCCGAGCTTGAAGACATTCATGTCCTTCCAGCCGTTGCCCGGGCCACCGCTGCTGCCGCGCAAGGCGGTGCCATCGAACGCGCGATTGCCAAGGCCCGACGTGCCCGAGTAGTTGATGCGCTGGTAGTCGAACAGGAAGGAGAGATCCTGCCTCGGCGACCATTGCATGCCGAGCAGCAGGTTCTCCGGGATATCCAGGCGGCCCTGATCCGCCAGCAAGCCCTCGTACTCCTTGAGCCGCCCCATGCGGATGCGGGGCGAGTACGCCGCGCCAAAGCTCAGCGCATCGCTGGCGCGCCAATAGGACCCAACCCGCATGCCGATGCCAAACGACGACGCCGTGCCCTGGTTGGTCAGGTGGTTCGGCGCCGCCGACTGCGGCGCAAGTGCCTGCAGGCCCTCCGCGCTGAAAAGCTGCCCCGCGATCAGCAGCGAGAAGCCCACCGAGAACGACTCGGAGACCTTGGCGGAGACCGTCGGCGCCATCGTCAGCTGCTTGATCGTGGTGGCAGCCCTGCCGCTGCCGCATAGCAAGTTGCCACGATAGGTGGTGCCGGCCGGTGCCGGCGACGGCGCCAGGCAGGTGGTGGTGTTGCCCTCGAAGTACGTGCCAGCGCCATTGCTGTAGCCGACAAGACTCAGCGACAGGTCCGGATTGATCATGCGGCTGTACGCGATATCGGCCAGCGGCACCCAGCGGCTCTCGCTGTCCGTGCGCGTGTCGAGCACCCCGCCCACTGGCGCCGGCAGGCCCGCTGCGCGGCTCATGCTGGTCCTGCCGTTGATCGCGATCAGGTTGCCGTCGAAGCGGTTGCCGGCCCAGACGGTGGTGGCGGGGTTGCTCGCGCCGCCGAACGCATCCCGCGTCGACGCCGCCGCGGCGCCGGCCACGCCGCGCGCTTCGGCGCCGTAGCCGATCTGGAAGTAGCCGTTGTCGGCCAACGCAAGCGCGGGGCACAGTGCTGCCGCGGATGTGACGATCCACTGTCTTGAATTCACTGCTGTCTCCATTGTCGTTGTGATCAAAGCGGGATCGTCTTTGCGCTCCTCGCAGTAAATTTTTGGGAGGATTGCTACGGTTGATGTCCGGTGATCGAGTTCGTCAGCACGCCAAGCCCGGCGATTTCCACGTCGACCCGGTCGCCGTCGTCCAGGAAGCGCCATTGCTCGATGCCGGCGCAGTTCGGCACGCAGCCGGTGGCCAGCAGCTCGCCGCCGTGCAGCGTCTCGTTGGCCGACGCATAGCTGACGATGCGGTCGATGCGATGGGTCATGCCAGCCGTGCTGCCTTCGCCGCGCACCTCGCCGTTGACGCGCACGGTCACGCCCAGCGCGTGGGGATCGCGGATCTCGTCCGCGGTGACGATCCAGGGGCCAAGGCTGTTGCTGCCATCGAAGTCCTTTCCCTTGGCCGGGCCCGCGCTGGGCCGGGCGCGCATCTCCCGCATAAGCTGTGCGCGTTCGGAGAAGTCGTTGAAGATCACGTAGCCAAAGACATGCGACATCGCCACCGAGGCGTCGATGTTCTTGCCGGGACGCCCGACAACGACGCCCAGCTCGGCCTCGTAGTCCAGCCTGGCGCCGGGATCCGGCCGCAGCACCTTGCTGCCATGGCCGGACAGGTTGAGGCGCACGCCTTTGTAGTAGATCGGCGTCTCAAAGAAGGCCTTGGGCACCTTGCCGGCACCGAGCGCGCGCATCAGCATGCCCGTCGCCGGGCTCACGCCATGCGCCATGACCTGTTGGAACGCATTCTTCAGATGCTGCTCGTACACGCTGAAGCAGCGGATCTGCGGGGGACGGTATGGCACCTCGAAGCGGACCTGGCGCAGCGCATGCGCCGGGTGCGCGCGGCCCGGCTTCGTGCCTTGCGCTTCCAGCTTGCGCAAGGCGGGCAGCGTCTCGTCCTGGTGCTCGATCAGCGCCAGCAAGGTGGCAAAGCGCGAATCCCCGGCAAAGGATGCGGTCACATCCAGCACGCGGTCGCCCGCTAGCGCCAGGCCGACGTGGCTCGCCACATCCGCGGTGGAAAACGTACACAGTCTCACGGTGGGCGGCCTCTCAACGCATCGTCAGGAACTGGCGGCTGGTCACCTCGCCGGGACGCATCAACAGCGCTGCGGGCTCGCCCGCCTGGTAGCGCTCCAGCAGATGCTCCGGATCGAACTCGACACCGATAGAATTCTCGGCGAACGCGCCGGAGTGGAACCAGGCCTCCAGTTCCTCCGGTGTGGCGAAGTTGTCGACCTGAAGCTCGGCCTGGATGCCGTCGGGATCGCGGTAGTACAACGACGTGGTCGGCCCGTGGTTGATGCACCATTGCGGGCGCAGGCCGTGGCCCTTCAGGCGCTCGTAGGTATGCAGCAGGTCGCCGAGCGAGCCGAAGGTGAATGCCACATGGTCCAGGCCTGTGCTCTCGCGACGCTTCGGCTCGAAGTTGGCGGCATTGATCAGGGCCAGGCGGTGGTGCTCGTCGTCGTAGGAGAGGAAGCAGAGCAAGGCGTTGCGGTACATCACCCGCGCGCCCAGCACCACGCTCCACCAGTGGATCGTCTCGTCGAAGCGCCGCGTGGTGAGCACGATGTGCGCAAGCTTCTGCGGCGCACGGGCCTCCGGGTCCGGGCAGGGGATAGGAAACTGGTCCATGCTGTCGCTCATTGCATCTCCTTGGTGAGGCTGATGGGGCTGATGGGGCTGGGGGGACTGGTAGGGCGTGCCGGCGGTGCTGCGGGGATGGCGGACTGGGACACCAGGCGCGAAATCACATCCGGTAATGTCGCGCACGGATCGGCGCACTGACGCCGGCTGCGCCAGGCCACGATGCCGTCGCCGCGCAGCAGCACCGCGCCGGACTCATCGATCTCCATCGCAGTGGCGAAGGCCGAGGGGCGGATGCGAAACTGCGCGCCGTCTTCGGTCCCGATGCGCGGACACGCCACGTCGATGCCCCAGTCGGCACGCAACTGCGTCAAGGCCGCCTGCCAGCGCACCCGCTCCTTGTCGCCCACCAGCAGCGTCAGCGGCGCGCGGCGCGCGAGGTCCCGCGTCGACAGCGACTCGCCAGCGGCCTCGCTCCAGAGATGCGGGATCAGCGAGCCCGGGCTGGTGGTCGGCCAGTACTCAGTGCCGCTGTGCGGGGACTGCGGATGCGGATGCGGCTCGCGGCAGACGAATCCACTCGATAGCGCATAGCCAAGATCGGTACCGAGCGTGACAAAGACTTCGCGTTGCTTGTCGATTGCCCTTCTGACCTTGGCGCGCACGGCAACTCCCGCGGGCGCGGTGCTCGCTAGATGGCGCAGGGGTTTCAGGCCGGCCCCCGCCACGGTGCGCAACAGTGTGCGCGCGGCGCGCCTGGGCAGCAGGCGGACCACCGTGGAGCGGGAGAGCGCGGCCAGCGTCTTGAGGCCGGCGGGGTCCGCACCGGCGGCACGCAATACTTCGTCGGACAGGTCGCTGAGCTGCTGCGTGCGGTGCGCGTGGGCGGCGGCGCTCTGCGCGCGCTCGGTGGCATAGCTGGACAACAACCCGTGCGCAAGGCCTTCTGGCACATACCCGCCCAGCAGCAATGGCAGCCGCCACGCCAGGCTCGCGGCGTCTTCGATCCCATGGTTCATGCCAAAGCCGCCGATGGCGGAGAAGCCGGCAGCGGCATCTCCCAGCAACACCACCCGGCCCACCCTGCTGGTCTCGGCGCGGCGCAGCGCCATCGTCCAGGGACGGATCGAGACAATGCTGGCATCGACGCGTTCATCGCCAATCGCCGCACGCACCAGTGCCAGCGCCCGCGCTTTGGGCATTTCGCCGGCGGGCTCGATCTCGGGCAGCACCACCGTCGACAGGACCCAGTCTTCGTCGTCGGCGGTGTGGGCCGTGAGCGTGCCCACGACGTCGGGGTTGAGAATCCAGTACAACGGGCTGGGCCGCGACGTGGTCAGCCTGCCCAGCTTGGCGCGGAAATGGATCTGCGCGACCGCTTGCAATGGGGTTGTGGTGGAGCGCACGCCAAGCAGATGCCGCACGGTGCTGTGCGCGCCATCGGCGCCCGCAACGAAGCGCGCGGTGCGCCGGACGACCCGCCCGCTGCGCAGCTCGCGCAGCGTCAACGTGCAGGCGTCATCGTCCTGCGACAGCGCCTCCAGCTCATGCCCTGCCAGCAATTCGATCAGCGGGCTGTCGGCCACGCGCTGCCGCAGGATGGGATCGGCCACGTTCTGGGACAAGTGCAGCGGGCGGCAAGGGCCGCTGCCCAGGAGGCGGGCGGTATGCACCGGGTCGTTGCCGATCGGCACGCAGCGCCCGAGATCCACCCCTGCCAGTGCCGTGCACCACGTGATGTAGCGCAGCTTGAGCGGCGGCGAGCTGATCTCGCGCAGCGCCTCGGCCAGTTCCGCATCGATCGAGCGGATCACCTCCATGGCGCGGGCCGACCAGACATGTCCGCGCGGATGCGTATCCGTGCCAGGCTGGCGGTCGACCAGCAGGCAGCGAATGCCGCGGCTGGCCAGCAAGAGCGCCAGCACGGAGCCGGCTATGCCGGCACCGATGATCGCCACGGGGCTGGGCTGCCCGGCCTGTCGGAGAGGCACGGCTTCGGGATCGATGTTCACGGGTGGACCTTTCTCTTGAGCTTTGGTGATGTCAGGCACGGTCATGCACTGACAGGCACGGGGACTTGCAGCACTTCGCACAGGGCGGCCAGGACGTCGCCGGGCGCTACGTCCGCCTGCAATGCGTAGCGCCATGCAACGTGCCCATCGGGGCGCACCAGGATGGCGGCGTCGGGAAGGCCACCATTCCACGCGGCAAGTTGCGGGTGGTCGTCGCGATGCGCGATGGCATCGAGGTCCAGACCGCGCACCGGCACGCCTAGCGCCTGGCTCACGCCATGGCCGAGCGCGGCGCACGGCTTGCCATGGCGGCCAAAGCCGGCGAGCAGGAAGTGCGCGTTGCCAACGAGATCGTGCGAAGTGGCCGGCGCCCCCGGGGCGCCTTGCAACCGGAAGTGCGGCAGGCGTGCGCCCGGCGTGAACGACTGCGCCACCTCCAGTACGGGATGTACGGGATGCGATGCGATGGGCACAACCGGCGTTGCGGCGCCGCTCGCACAGATTGCCGCGCTCCGGTAGACGTAGCCCAGGTCCAGCCCCAGTGTATTGAAGTGTTCCATCTGCGCTTCGGCGGCCCGCTGCACGTCTTGCCGGATGCGGGCGAACTTTGGCGAGGACGCTTGCTGCACGTTCCGGGTCCGCGCTTCCACGCTCGCCACCAGCAGGCGCTTGACCGCCGAGCGCAGGGCGCCGGGCAGCACGCGGGCCGGGGCGCTGGCGCGCAGCCGCGCGAGCGTCGGCAAGCCCGCTTCGTCCAGGCCCAGCGCCGCGGTCACCTGCCCCATCTTTTGATGGTTGGCCACGCTGACGCGGCTGTTGGTCTCGGCAACCGGCTTGCGCTCGGCGCCATACGTGTCGAGCAGCCCGGGCGCCGCTTTGCCCTGCATGACAAGGGCCAGCTTCCACGCCAGGTTGTGCGCATCGGCTGCGCCTGTGTTCAGCCCCAGCCCGCCCGTGGGCGGAAAGCGGTGGGCGGCATCGCCGATCAGGAAGGTGCGCCCTTTGCTGTAGGGCTCGGCAATGTGCGCCTGCATCGTCCAGTTCGACAGCGACGTGATGCGCAAGGGCAGATGACGCTCGCCAAGCGCTGCCCGCAACATGCGCTCGCACCTGGCCACCGGGAAATCGGCCGGCGATTCGTACGCCGGGAAATACGGCGTCATGAACACGGCGTAGCGCGCCGCATCGTGCACGATGAAGGTGCCCGGGGCCTGCGCCGAGAGGATCCAGAACAGGATCGACGGACTGTCCTTGACCAGATGCCGGATGTCGGCCTCGAAGTTGATTGTGATGAGATGCGCCAGGTTGGTCTCCCCCACCATCGGCAATCCCAGCCCACGGCGCACGGCGCTGCCCGCGCCGTCGGCCGCGATCAGCCAGTCGCTGCGCACCCGATACGCTTGGCCGGTGACGGCATCGCGCACCTCTGAGGCCGCGCCGTGCGCGTTATGCTCCGCGCTTTGCCAGACGTGGCCGAAGCGCGCCTCGCAGCGGGCGCGGCGCGATACCTGCGCAAACAGCAGGCGCTCAAGATGGTGCTGGGGAATATTCGCGGTCCGCTTGCTGCTGGCCGCCGCCAGATTGGCAAGGTAAGTGTCGCTGGCGATATCGATGCGCGCTAGGTCTGCCTCGGCCAGGTTGCGCCGCCAGGTCACGAAGCGCGCCCCGGCCGCATGCGTGGTGATGCCGGCCAGGTCCTCGTGCGTGACGCCGATGCCGGCCAGGATCTCCTGCGTTCTCGCGTTGATGACATGCGCCTGCGGGGCGAGATGCAGGTCATCGCGCTGCTCGATCAGCATCGACTCGATCCCCTGGTCCGCCAGCAGCGCCGCCATGAGCATGCCAACCGGGCCCGCGCCCACGATCAAAACCGGAACTTCCAACTCCCGCATACCTGCCCCCAATGTTGCCAGCCACCTCACGGCCGCCATGGGACGTGAATTTATACAAGTATAAGTCAGCGGCACACTGGTACTTATACTTATATCAGGATGACTAGCAAAGGACTGGCAAGGAACTGGCGTTACCGGTTACCGGCGTTCGGCCGCCCGGATTCAAGCCCGGGGCATGTGGGAGAATGACGGGATCGTTACCGTGTGCGAAACGCGTCGCTAGCCAACATGACCCCTGTCGAGACCCGACGCCCCAAGACTTCCGCCCGCAAGCCAGCCGCGCAGACACCTGTGGCCACGGCGAGCGCATCCCGCGCCGCCGAAGCATCGGGGCGGCAACGGCTGATCGAAGCCGCCGAGCTCGAGTTCACGCAAAAGGGGTACGACGGCGCCTCGGTGCTGTCGATCGCCAACCGCGCGGGCGTGAAGCAGCCCCTGCTGAACTACCACTTCGGCAGCAAGGAGGGCCTGTGGCGCGCGGTGGTGGAGAACGCGTACACGGGATCGCTCACAACATCCCGGCAGGCAGCGGATGCGCCCGAACCCGCCGATCCGCTCGCGCGGCTGCAAGCCGCGCTAAGGGCTTTCGCGGTCAGCAATATCCTGCATCCGGCGGCGCACTCGCTTGTGCTGATGGAAGTCGCGCAGGATGGCCCCAGGCTGGACTGGCTGGTGGACAACTACATGAAGCCGTTTCATGACAAGCTCGATGCGCTGATCGCGCAGTGCCACGCGGCGCAATTGCTCAAGCCCTACCCGCCCGAACACGCCAGCGTGACAATGACCGCCACGCTCACGGCGGTTCAGTCGGCCACGCATCTGATCCAGCGCCTTTACGGCGTCGGCCCCATGACGGCCGAACAGGCGGAGCAGCACGCGGAACAGGTCATCGACGTGCTGCTTAACGGCATGCTTGCGCGCCCCGCCAGCCGCCGGCGGACGGCCGGCGCCAGGTAGCGTTCAGCGCGCGGCGACGCCTTTTTCGATGTAGCGCGCCAGCTCATCGGCGCTCACGCCGATATACGGCCTGGCGCGCGCCTTCATGCTCATGTCGCAGTTGCCAGCCTTGGCGGCGCCTTGCATGACATGGCTGATCGCGCCCGCCATTTCCGGGCTGATGGCCTTGCCGGCATTGCCCAGCTGCCATGACAGCACATCCGCCACGGCCATGCCGCAGCGTTGCGGGTCGCGGTATAGCGCGGCGTCGTGCTCCAGCAGCATCTTCACCTTGGCTTGCTGGCCCAACTGCATCATGATCACCAGCGGCAGCGCGTCGTTCTGGTCCACGCCGTTGATGCGCATGCCACCGTCGCTGCGGTCGGTCTGGTCGGCCCCTGCCTTCAGCCACGCCAGGTACAGGTCATCCGGCAGCCATGGCGCGCTCAGCGGCGCGATCGCGTTGTCCTTCATGCCCTGCACGCTGTTCTGGTATTTGAGGCTGACGCCGGCCGCGACCATCCGCTCGGCCGTGGCACGCGCGCTGGCGCGCAGGCCGTCCCATGCGGGGCTGTCCTTGCTGGCTTGCGCACGTGCCTCCAGGTAGCTCCACGCGCGCAGCAGGGCCGACAGGGGCTCGCTGGTCAGCGGCGCCGCCGGCTTGCGTGAGGCCTGCACCAGCCGGTCTACCAGCGCGGGCTGCAAATAGGAGGCCGAGACGCTCAGCGCCTCGTCCAGGCCGTTGCGCGCCACGGCGTCCTTGCCGCCATAGCCGCCCACCGAAGCGTCCGCGCCACGATCGAGCACAAAGGCCACGCGCTCCGGGATGGCTGGGGCCGCGCCCGGCTTGAGCTCGCCACTCGACTCGCGCAGCGCTTCCAGCAAGGGCGTTTCCCACATGAAGCTACTGCCGTAAACCATGCGGATGTAGGCCGCGTTGATGTCGGCGCCCTTGGCCAGCAGTTGATCCGCAAACCAGCGCGTGCGGAAGTTGCTGATGGCGGCGTGCAGCACGGTGCGGCCTTTTTTTTCATGCGTGTTCGGATCGGCGCCGTGGGACAGCAGGTATTCCAGCGTGGCGCGATCATCCCCATAGTAGGACGTGCGCGTGATCAGCAAAGGCGTGCCGTTGATGTCGGGCGCCTCCAGCGAGGCGCCCGCCGCCAGCAGGAGGTCCGCGATGGCATAGCGCTGCGCCAGGGGCCGCTGGTCGCGCCCGTCCGGCATGGCCGAAGCCATCAAGGCCGAGCCCCGGTTCGGCCCGTCCACCCTGGCGCCGCCGGCCAGCAAGGCGCGCACGATCTCCTCCTGCTGGTAGTACACCGCCACGCTCAGCGCGGAGACGCCATGCTCGTTGACCCCGTTCGGATCCTGGCCGCGCGCCAGTTGCAGGCGCACCGCCTGCAGGTCGCCGGCCTTGATCGCCGGGAAGATCTCCAGGCGCGGCCGGCAGGTGGCCGCGGTCAGTTGCTTCTCGTCCAGCGCGGTGCTGATGCGGGCCGCCACGTTGGACGGGATGGCATTGTTGGACACCAGCCGCAGGCTGCAGTACTGGCGGTAGTCCTCGCGCGCCAGCGCCAGGTAATAGTCGCGCTTTTCCGGGTTGCGCTCGCGCTCGCGCTGCTGCCAGCGCGCGTCCGCGCGGTTCAGGTAGGCCGCGATGCGCGACGGGTCCCGGCGCAGCACCTCGCCCAGGATCAGGTCGGCCTGGGCCGCATCGCCGGCCTCGGCCAGCCAGAATCCATAGTCGTTCAGGGCGACCAGTGTGTCGGGGTATTCGCCCTTGGGATCGATCTCGCGATAGTCCTGCTCCATGACGAAGGTGCGCAACTGCGCCAGCGCGCGGGCGAATTCCGCGGTCTTCGAACGGGGGATGATGCGCGCTGCCTGGTGCAGCGCCCGGAAGGCAGCCAGCGTGTCGACCGGCGGGCGCTGCACGAAGCGCAAGTCGGCCGGCATGGCCGTCAGGCGGCTGGGGTAGCTCACCAAGGCTTTGCGCAGCGTGGCCATGGCCTGCGCCTGGCGCGCCGCGTCCCAGGGCCGCGTGCTGGTCACCGTTGCGGTGCTGGCGTCGGCACGCACCGTGATGGCTTCGCCGGCTGTGTCCACCAGGTAACCGTTCACCTGCTTGCCGTCGACATCGTTGTAGGTGTAGGCCACCCAGTAAAAGGTCTCGTCGCCCCTGGGCGTGGTGACGGACACGTTTTCCTCGTGCGCAGGCCGCCAGGTGTCCGGGTCGATCACCAGCGGCGGCGAGCGGAACGCCAGCCTGGACGTGCTGCCTTCGCGCACATAGCGGTAGAAGAACAAGCGGTTTTCGACCTGGCCGACCAGCAGCGCATCGCGCGCGTTTTCGGTGCCCCACACGCGCCGTTCAGGCGCGTTCAGGGCATAGCGGCTAAGGCGCATGGCGTCGATCACCGCGCCGATATCGTATGCCAGCGCGGGGCGCGGCGTGCCGGCGAGGCAGGCCAGTGCCAGCGCCGCGGCGCCGAGCAAGCGGGAGATGCCGGGGAAGCGTGGAACGAAGGAAACGTGGAGAGCTTGAGATTGAGCCGTGGCAGGAATGCGCAACATCCGGGACCGGGAAGAGTGACAGGCGGCCCGATGATACTCCGCTCACCCGTCAATGCCACGATTCGTTCACTTTTAACGCGGCATTCCGTATCGGCAGGCTAAGCCACATCCTTCTGCATGAACACGCTCAGCGGATCGTGCGCATAGTCGCCGAACGGGCCGCACCGCAGGTAGCCGGCACGGGCGTACACGCCAGCGCCTCGGGCTGGCTGACGCCCGTCTCAAGCACAAAGCGCGGACAGGCCCTGGCCACGGCCTCTTTCTCAAGCGTGGCCAACAGCCGCATCGCAATGCCGCCGCCCCGGTTCGCCGGGCGCACGAACATGCGCTTGATCTCGCCGAACTCCGGCTGCAAGACCACCGCCCCGCAACCAACGGCAATGCCCTGCTGGTCTCGCACGACGGCAAAGAGAACGTTGGGTTGGGCCAGCGCGTCAATGTCGATGCCGTGGTGGCTCTGCGGCGGGTACAGCGGCTTCTGGTAGGCGTCCAGTTCGTCGATCAAGCGGATGACTTCTGCCTGCCTGGGGCTTTCAAACGCAATGCGCATGTTTCGTAGCGTTGGTGCGAAAGCATGAGATTTTATTCCCGCATTGGATCGTACGGCAAAACCTGCTCGTGCTCGTCCGGCTGGTTGCGCGCAACGATGGCTTTAGCGGGCATCGTCGCACTCAGGTTGAACGGCTGGTGCGGCACGCCCGGCGGTATGAACAGGAAGTCGCCGGCTTCGGAGATGACCGACTGGCGCAGCCCCGGCCCGTAGCGGGTCTCGACACGCCCTTCGAGTACGTAGATGCCCGTCTCGTGGCCGCAGTGCACGTGCGGCTCGGCGTGCCCGCCTGGCGGCACGACCACGAGGTACATCGACAGGCCCTTGGCACCCGCGCTAAGCGCGGAAATGCCGACGAAGTAGGGCAAACGCTGGCTGGTTGCAATTTCCCGGTCGGGGCGCACCGTGACCAGGCTCGCTTCCACACTGGATGAAGGGTCCGGCATGTGCGCTCCTCTCGGTATCCCGACGAGGAATTCTACGCCGGAAAACCGGCAGGGAGGCCACCAGCGGCCCACACCCTGCCCGTTCCGCCAGCGGCAAGAGGCCGCTCAGAGATGGCGCGCGGGCGTGTCCACCTTCTGGTGCGCGTCCGCGTCGAGCGACTTTTCCGCATCGTCCCCCGAGAGCCCCTTGTAGTACAGGTGCACCCCGATCGCCAGCGAGTCGTGGCGGATTTCCTGGAACGCTTTCCATGCCTTGGCGGGGTCCTTGAAGACCAGGTAGTGCGCTTCCTGCGAGACCAGCGTCGCCACCTCGCGCAGGCCGTGGCCGTGCAGCGTGCTGACCAGCGTGTCTAGGCTTTGGTGCGTGCGCGCGTCGGTGCGCGGGTACAGCATGTGCAGCACGGCCACGCGCTGGTCGGCTACCAGCGCCGACAAGGCGACGACGATCTCCTGGTGGTTGAGCGCGGTAACGACGCTGCCGGCGGCGCCTTGTTGCTTCGGGAACAGTGCTTCGATCGTGGAGCTCATGGGTTCACTTCCTTTCCTGCAGACTTGGGTGAAGGCGCACCGGGGTGCGCCCGGGCACGAGGCTGCGCCAACGACATGAAATCCTGCTTGCCGCTGGCAGAGCGCGACATGATCACTGGACACCCTCGGGTTAACGCTGCGCCCGGGGTTTTCGCCGACATCCAGTGCGGCATGCCGATGCGTGAATTTACTCCTGTCCGGGGACTAGGGGAAACCCTGAGATAGACCGATACACTTTCCTGCACGCCAGACAATGCCGCCCGGCCCGCGCCAGCACTGGATGAGGCACCTGCGTTTCTTCTGGTGCAATGCGTCAATCCGGATTCCGCAACGCCCGGCGATCACGCCGTGGCGTCGAATGCCTCGTGATTGCGCGCGGCGCCCGCGGCCCGGCCACCCGGTCAAGTGCCCCTATCGCCGAGGACTGTTGAATCGCGGTCAGATAGACGAGTCCTTCCGTATTCACCCAAAGGCGGACTTCCACCAGGACGGGCTCGGGCAGACGCTCTCATTTCATGCCGGCGCTGCCCGCGGTGGCCGCCCTGCCAACGTCTCGCAGATCAGATCCGCCGCCTGCTCCGGCCCGACGATTTCGGTATCGATCTCCAGGTCTGGAGTAAAAGGGGCTTCGTACGGGGCGCTCAGGCCGGTGAACTGGCTGATCTGCCCGGCCGACGCCTTGGCATAGAGCCCCTTGGCATCGCGCCGCGCGCAAACCGCGAAGCTGGCGCTGAGAAACACTTCAAGGAACGCATCGCTGCCGATGATCTCGCGCGCCTGCTGGCGCTGGCTGCGCAGCGGCGAGATGAATGCCGCCACCACCCACAGGCCGCTGCGATTGGCGAGCCTGGCCACTTCAGCGGCGCGGCGGATGTTCTCCGTGCGGTCCGCGTCCGAAAAGCCCAGATCGCGGTTGAGGCCAGCGCGCATTTCATCGCCATCGAGCAGCAGCACCGGATGGCCGGCGGCCAGCATGCGCTTGCGCAGGGCGTGGCTGAGCGTGGTCTTGCCCGCCCCTGATAGCCCGGTGATCCAGACCGTTCCCGGCCGGCGCCCGGTGTCGTGCGATGAATTTGGCGTGAGGTGCGTGAGGTGCATGCTGTGCGTGATCCGGTATTTGGCGTCGGGCTGCGGGATCAAAGGCCGCGTTCGCGCTGCATCAGACCCAGCAGCGCGGTCCAGGCATCGCCCGCCAGGCTATGGCGCTGGCGGGCCAGCAGCACGGTACCGGGCAATTCGCGAGACAGAGGGAGCGAGTCGCAATGCGACAAGCGCACGCGGAAGATGGCCGTGGTTGGCGCCAGCCCGTTGTGCTGGCTGCGCGTGACCGCGATGGGGCCGCCATAGAGGCTGGCCAGCGTGCGCTGCTCCAGGCCGGCGACATTGACCTGGTCCGTCTGCGCGGCGGCGCAGCGCACCGAGCCGAATTCCGGGAGATTGGCGACAAAGACGCCGCTGCTGCCGGCGGTGAGCGCGGCATGGTCCTGCTCGCCGATGAAGGCCTCCGCCTTGAGCTCGCTACCCTGGCCGACGATATGGTAAAGCGGTTCGCCGCGCGCCAGCCACGCGCCATCGGCGAGGAACAGGTTGGCGTCCACCACGCGCCCGGCGAACGGCGCGCGCACTTCCATGCGCTTGCGTTCTTCGGCAAGGCCCGTCACCTCCGCCTGGGCGGCGGCCCAGCGGCGGCGCAGCACATCGCCCTCATCGCGCAGTTTGGTGGCAAACGGCTGCTGCTCCATTTGCCAGCGCAGCTGCTGCGCCTGCGCCTGTGCGGCGGCCAGGCGGAAGTCCAGTTCCGGCGAGACCAGTTGCGCCAGCAACTGGCCCGCGGCGACGGTCTGCCCGACTTGCACCGCGCCACCGCTCACATAGCCGGGCTGGGCCGCGTAGAGCGACTGGCTCTGGCTGGCGCTAAGCACGGCCGGTGCGCGAATGGTGCCGCCCCAGGGGATCACGACCACGGCCAGCAGCACGCCGAGCAAGACCACGGCGCGCCGGGTCCGGGCGTTCCAATGGATATCCGCACGGCGGTGGCGCCACACCAGTAATTCGCGAACGACTGGCATGACGATGAACACGCCTAGCTCGATGGCCAGCAGGGCCAGCCCCAGCGTCTTGAAGAACAGGTGATAGACGGTCAGCGCGATGCCGAAGAACAGGCCGAGCCGGTAGAGCCAGGTCAGGATGGCGAAGACAATGAGGAAGCGGCGCCGCGAGGCGGAAAAGGATTCGGGCGCCGGATCCGCGAAGCCGAACAGCCGTTCCCGCAGCCACCAGCGCGCCATCGCGAATGCCCGGTCGTGCAGGTTGGGCATGTTGAGCCAGTCCGCCAGCAGGAAGTAGCCGTCGAAGCGCATGAACGGGCTGGCATTGATGGCGAGGGTCAGCAGCCACGTGCTGGTTGCCAGCATGAACGCGCCCGCACGCAGCGGTCCATCCGGCAGGAAGCTCCACGCCACCGTGGCAAAAGCGGCCAGCGCCAGCTCCGAGAGCATGCCGGCGGCGCCGATCTTGAGCCGGTCCTCGCGCCGCATCAGCTTCCAGGCTTCGTTGGTGTCCGTATAGAGTACCGGCCACATCACCAGGAAGGCGACCCCCATGGTGGGTACGCGACAGCCGTAGCGGTAGGCGGTAAACGCGTGGCCCAGCTCATGCAGCACCTTGGCCAGCGACAGCGCCAGCCCGATGCCCAGCAATCCCTGCAGGCCCGCATAGGAGGCAAAGGTATGGGTGAATTCATCCCAGCGGCGCGAGACCAGGTAAAGGCCAAGCAGGGCCACCAGCCCCACGCCCCACCAGAAACGCGGCTTGAATGCCCACTCCACCCACGGCGCGCAACGCTGCAGCATGGGCATGGGCCGCACCAGCGGCACGCGGAAGAACAAGTAATGCTTGAGCAGCCACATGGCCTTGCTCACGCGGTGCGCGCCCGCGACGCGGCCCAGCCGCGCGCTGTCTTCTGCCCGCCACGCAAGCAGCAGGTTGTGCCGGTGGAGCAACTGCACCACCGCTTCGAGTTCGTCCTCGCCCACGGTCAGCGTGGTCTCGCGGTTCACCGCATCCAGCAGCGCGCGCGCGTCTCCAAGCGGCCAGCGCGAGAGGATCTCGAATGCCGGCCAGGATAGTTGATAGAACTTGTTGGCCGCCGGGTCGTGCAAGGTCCACGTGGGTGCACCGCTGGTGTCGGCCGGACCGGGGTGCAGCGTCAGGTCCTGACGTAATGGGGGCAACACGTTAGAGGCCTATCCACTGGCGCGCCACCGTCAACGGACGGCGCAGCGCATGATAGAGAAAAGGAACCCAGCCGGCCGACAGCCGCGCGGTGCCGCGCAGGCCAAGCCGCGGCAGGTCCTTGGCGGCAAAGCTCGCGCGCACGCGGTAGGCCAGCACGCCGCCATCGGTTTCGGCCGCGGCGTAGGACACGCTGATGATGCGGGCATCGAACGCCTGGGTCGGGTTGGCGTCCGGGTAAAAAGTGATTGTGTCGCCGGCCTGGATGCTGACCTGCTCCGCCACCGGCATCTGCGCGGTGAGTTCCACCTTGGCCGGATCGGCCAGCAGCAAAACCTTCTCGCCAATGGTGACGGCCTTGCCCTGCCAGTCGTTCACATCGCCGAAAACGGCCACGCCCTCGCGCTCGGCCTTGACCTGCACGCGCGCCAGCTGCCTGGCGGTGTAGTCGAGTTCCAGCGCCTTCTGGTCCAGCTCACCACGGGTCTGGGCCATCTTGAGGCGGCTCTCGTCGTCGGTCACCGCCATCTGCGCCGACTGGCGGTACGTCTCCTGCGCCGTATCGTAAGCGCGCTCGGCCACGGCGCGGCGGGTCTGCAGCGCCACTGTATCCAGGCTGAACAGCGGCGCGCCTTGCGGCACCGGCTGGTTCGGCTGGACGTACACGCGTTCGATCACGCCATCGAGCGGCGCGCGCACCAGGAACGGATCCCGCGCGGACACCTCGGCCGGCGCCAGCACGGTGAGCCGCATGGGAATCAGGCAGACCACCAGCAGGCCGAGCAGGACCCGGCGGCGGGTTCTCCCCGGCCGCAGCATGGCCTTGAGCCGCTGGCCCAGCGGCTGCGCGGGCCGGAACGCCGCCAGCGCGTGGCCATAGGCATGCGTGACTTCGGCCAGCACCGCCAGCTCGTGCTCGGTAAACGGCGCTTCGCGCGCGAGCAGCAGCGCGCCGTCGCGCCGGCCGAGCTGGTCTTTGAGCGGCAACCACAGGGCGTGCGCCGGCAGCCAGTCCGCCCAATCCGCGCTGGCTTTAGCTGGCGCGGCACCGGCATCAACGGACGTGGTATCGGTGTGCGCATGAGCCAGCCCGCGGCAGAGCTGGGTCAGCCATTGCAGATAAGGCGCGTTGGGGTCGACCTGCGGCAAGCCGGATACGGCCGAGACCTGGCCCAGGCCGCTCTCCAGCCAGACCGCCGCCTGCCGGTAGGGCACGAGGCTGAGCGTCTCGTTGGCCATCACAAACCCGAGCGCCTCCACGCTTTGCGCTTCCCGCGCGCGGCGCTCCAACTGCAGCAGTGCAAGCAGCGGGGCAACCGCCGTTGGTGCATCGGCGCCTTGCGTCATTTGTCCGGGAAACTCGCCCAGCCGCTCATGCCCGGCAGCAAGGAGGCCTGGCTGCCGTCGATCTTGCCGGTGATGGAAATCGCCTGGCTCACCGGGTCGATCCTGGCGCCGATGCGGCTGACCTTGGCCGGGAACGACTGGTTGAGTTCATCGACCAGGACCGTGAACGGCGTGCCGGGCTTGATGCGCGCCAGCCACCTGGACGGCACGATCATCTGCAGCTCGAGATCGCTGGAATCGACAATCTCAAGCAGCGGCTTGCCCGGCGTGACAAACTCGTGCGCCATCGCCACGCGCTTTGTCACGCGGCCCGAGAAAGGCGCCGCGATACTGCACTTGCTGACAGTGGAGCGCATATAGGCAGCCTCCGCGGCCGATTCCTTGGCCTTGGCTTGCGCCTGCTCGATCTCCAGCTTGCCGACCGAGTTCAGTTCCGCCAGGCGCTTGTTGACGGCAAGCACCTGCTGCGCGGCCTCGGCGGAGGCTTCGGCCTTGCGCAGCTGCGCGCTGAACAGCGCGCAGTCAAACGAGACCAGCGTCTGGCCGGCGCGGAAGCTGTCGCCGTCCCGCAACGGCAGGCGGTCGATCTTGGCGTTGATCTCGCTGGAGATAGTGGCGAATTCGCGCGCTGCCAGCTGGGTCCGGATACGGCCATCCTTGTCGGCGCCGGCAAACGTGGTGGGCGTGGCCACGGGTGCGGCATCGGCCGCTGCTGCCGCCAGCAGCAGCGGCAGCAAGGCAGCGGCGTTTAATGCAAAGCGTTTCATTACGGAGTGACGGTAAAACTGGATTACGGGATGAATGGCTTGCTCGATTGCTCGATTGCTCGATTGCCTGGTTACTGCGCCTGCTTGGGCGGCTCGACCAGGGTTTTCTCGTGCTCGGCGATGGCCGCGCGCAAGGTCGGCAGGTCATAGCCGCCAACCGCGGTCGGCAACGGGTCCAGGCCCAGGGTGGCCATCATCTGGCCAGAGGCATTCTGCAGCGCGCCGTAGGCTTGATACAGCCGCAGCTCGGACATCACGGCGCTGGCGCCCGCACGAATCTCGGCCAGCTTGCCGGTCGCATCGGAACGGGTGGCATTCTGCGTATGCGTCAGGATGCGCTGATCGACGTCGTTCATCTTGCCGGACAACTCGAAGGCGCGCTTGTAGCCAATGTAACCACGATATGCCACGTGCACCTGCGTCAGCACCGCCATGTTCAGCGCCAGGCGCTGCTGCTTGGCGACTTCATACTGCGCATCGGCGGCGGCACGGATGTTGCCGGCGTTGAGCAGGTTGAGCAGGTTCCAGCTCATGCGCAGGCCGATGTTGTTCCAGGCATTGTTCACCAGGAAGTTGTCGGTGTCGAAGTTCGCGCCCAGCTGGAAGGTCACGCCCGGCAGCAGCTTGGCGAGGGCCTTCTTGGTTTCATCCAGGCCAATGCGCTCGTTGTAGCCCGCCTCGACCAGTTCCGGCCGGTTGACGAGGGCGGTTTCTTCCATCTTGTCGGCGGCCACCGGTAGCTTGGGCAGGCTGAAGCCCGTTGGCGCGGCCAGCGTGTAGTCATCGCCCGGCGGCACGTTCATGATCGAGGCCAGGCGCGGCTTGGCTTGCGCAAGCTCGTCGCGCACGGCTTCGAGCTGGCGCAGGATGTCGAGCAGCTGACGCTGGTAGTTCAGCGTTTCCAGCGGCGACTGCAGCCTCTCCTTCTCGATGCGCTGGGAGTCGTCCAGCGCCGCTTGCGTCAGCTTGAGGATGGGTTCCACCTTGGCTTCGAGCTGCTGCGCGCCCACGGCTTGCCAGTAGGCTTGCCTGACCTGCTGCATCATCAGGTGAACCACCTTGCGGCGGCGCTCGCTCATTACCAGCACGCGGTCGGCCTGCTGGCGCGCGGTGTAGTAGCTGACGCCGAAGTCCAGCACGTTCCACGACAGGTTCAGGTCGCCGTTATAGTGCGAACGCTCGGACGAGGTCGACGGCACCAGGGACTGCTGCCCGGTGACCACGTCCCTGGAGGACGAGGCGAGTTCGTTGCTGCGCCAGGCGTAACCGGCGTCGGCCGTCAGGCGGGGCAGCATGTCCCAGCGCGACAGGTCGAGCTGGCGCTGCGCCATGGCTTCTTCCATCAGTTTGAGCCTGCCGTCGAGGTTGTACTTCAGCGCGCGCGCCATGGCCTCCTCGAGCGTAACCGGGCCGGCCAGCGCCTCCTGGTTCTGGAACATCGCCTGGCGTTGGTCAGGCAGTTCGGCCTGGCGCTCGGCCAGGGTGGTGGCGACGGGCTGAATGGCACAGCCACCCAGCATCGCGGTGGCGGCCAACACGGAAACCAGCCGTTTGGGTCCAGGTTGGACAAGGCGAGAGATAGCGTTCGACAACGGATTTTCCTCTTTCCGGGGTTGCTGCGTTTTATATGGATTCATGGCGTGATTCGCTATCGGCCTAGGCCCGCTCCGGTTGTGCTGGTGCTGGCGCTTGCGGCTGCCGGCTCATTTGCAGGTGGCGCAGCAACGCCGCATTGGCGGCCTGTTGCGCAGGCCGGCCAAACTGATCGAACTGCACCGCCAGCGCCGGCTTGCCGGCTGGCTGCGCCGTGGCGGCTTGCAGGAGGCCGGCCAACGGATCGGCATGGCTGCCGTCGCCCTGTGCGAGCGTGTCGGCGTGCTCCAGGCCCGCACGCGAGTCGGCCGACGCTTTCACGTTCAGGTCCAGGTGGCTGCTGGCGCGATTGCCCTTGCTGTCCCGTGCGGTGACTTCGATCTGGAGTTGCTGGTTCATGCCTTGCGGCGGCTTGCCGGCCAGCGTGCCGGTCACCGGATCGAACTTGAGCCACGGCGGCAGCGGGCGCCCGTTGGCCAGGCGCACTTCCACCGTCACCGTGGCTTCGCGGTCGCTCGCGCGGAACAGGGACGCCGGCAGCGTGATGCTGACCGCCTCGCCCGCCCGTGCCGAGAAACTGCCGATCTCCGGCATGGCTTGCAGGCCAATGCTGCCGGCGCCACCAACGTCGACCAGATTCATGCGCCCTTCCGGCGCCTGCAGCGCATAGCTCAGGCTGCCCGCTGAAAGCGGATCCGCATTGAACGGGTTCCGGCCAACGGCGTCGGCACTGAAGCCGGTGCCGTTGCCGGCCGGGTTGAGCGTCGGCGCGTCGACGCCAGGCGCCGAGTCAAGCGCGGTCAGCGTGATCAGAGGCGCCGACTGGGCTGGCGCCAGCGGTGCCGGCCCCGGCACGGGCGCCGGAGCTGGCGCGGGTTGCGTCGTCAGATGGACCGTCGAGCGCACCTCGTACGGATCGCCGCTCGCGCCTGCAGCGAGCGCATTGCCCGCGCCATCGGCAATGCCCGTGCCGCTTGCATTGAGCGTCAGGCCAATCTGCCCCGAGCCGCCGAGACCGGTGACAAGCACGGTATAGGTCCGCGCATCGACCTGGGTGACGCCGCTGATGACGCCCGTTGCGGAGCCGGTCCGGGTCAGCACGAAGTCGGCCGCATCCACGCCGGTGACGCCTTCGGCGAACGTCACCGTATAGCTCACCGCGCGGCCCGAGGTGGGCGATGCATCCACGCGCGTAATGCCCACAGCCGTGGGCGGCGTGGTGTCCACCGTCACGGCACGCGTATCCGCCACGCCGTGCAGGGACACATCGATCGCATTGCCGGCGCTGTCGCGCATCGTGCCACCGTTGGCCTGCAAGGCGGTCACGGTGATGCCATTGGCGTCGTTCTGGCCAGCCGCAACGATGTAGCGGAAGGTCAGCGCGGTGGTCCCGCTCCCGGACACGTAATCGGCGTAGACCGTCTGGCCACCGACATCGAGCGCCAGGCGCGGCGTGCCCCTGGTGGTATCGATCACCGTGTTCTCGGACAGGCTCACCGTGAAATCAAGCACCTTGCCAGCGTTGTAGTCGCCACCGGCCGGCGCGCTCACGCCGAGCACCACCGGGGCGGTGTGGTCGACCACGTAGCGCTGGCCGGCCAGGCCGCCGGCAATGGCGTTGCCTGCCACATCGGCAATGCCGGTGCCGCTGGCCTTCAGGTCCAGGCCCAGCTGGCCGTCGCCGGTCACGTTGTTCACCACCACGCTATAGGTATGCCCATCGACCTGCATCACCGAGGCGACCTGGCCAGTGGCCGTGCCGGTGCCCGACAAGACGAAATCGCTCACATCCACGCCGGTGACGTTCTCGCTGAAGGTCACCGTGAAGTGGACGACGTTGCCCGCGGTCGGCGTGGGGTCCGCGGCGATGACCGCTACCGCCGACGGCGCCACCGCATCGACCAGTACCCCGGTGGTGGAAGCCACACTGTTCAGCGCGGTCACCGCATCGTTGCCCGCGACATCGCGCACCGTGCCGCCGTGGAGATCCAGCGCGGAGGCAACGGCCACGCCATTGCTGTCGAGCTGGCCGCTCGCCACGGTCAGGCGGAATGTCAGGGCGCTGGTGCCGGAGCCGGACACGTAGCTGGCGTAGACCGTGCCGCCAGTGTCCAGCGTCACGGCGATGCGCGGTGTGCCGCCGGTGGTGTCGACCACCACGGCCTCGCTGTAGTTGACGGTGAAATCGAGGTTCTGGCCAGTAGCATAGGTGCCGTTGGCCGGCACGCTGACGGTGGCCACGGTCGGCGCAATGCCATCGACCACGATGTCATGCTGGCCACCCATCGAATGGGCGCCGCCCACGGCGGGCAGGGTCAGTACCGCGGCATCGCTGCTGCTGTTGGTGATCACGCCGCCGTTCAACGCCAGCGCGGCTGACGATGCCACATCGAGATCGACGCTGCTGTCGCCCGCCTGCACGGTGTAGCGGAACGTGAGCGTATTGGTGCCGGAGCCCGAGATGTAGGTGGCATTGCGGTCCACCGCGCCGGTTTCCAGCAGCAGGGTCGGCGTGCCGCCCGTGGTGTCGACGGTCACCGCCTGGTCGAACGTCACCACCACGCTGACCGTATCGCCAACCTTGTAAGTGCCATTGGCGGTGAGGGCATCGACGTTGGTGACGACGGGATTGATGCTGTTGACGGTGATCGCGATCGTATCGGTAGCCGTCTTGGCGCCGCCGGAACCCGTCAGCCCTTGGTCGTTCGTGGTGATCTGGATGCTGCCTGCGCCGTGATAACCAGGCGTAGGCGTATAGACAAGGCCATTCAGCGCGGCGTTGATGTCCGCCAGTGTCCCCGTGAACGTCATGGTGGCGTCACCCACACCGGAGCCGGTCAGAAAGCTCAGGCCCGACGTGCCGGAGAGCGTGACCACGCCGTGGGCTGCCGTCAGTGTCACTTGTTCGACGCCGCCGCCGGAATCGAGATCGCTGACCGAGATCAGGTTGCCGTTGCCGGCGCTGAATGTCAGCGCGCTGTTCTGATCGACACTCTGGGCCGCTGGAACGGCGTTGACCGGGGTGTCATTGACGGCATCCACGCTGACAAGCTTGGTGGCGGCGGCACTGTCGGTCGTGCCATCGTTGACCGTGAAGCTGATGGTGCGGTTGCTGGCATTCGGCAGGTCCGACGTATCCGTGTACGTGACGGATCGCAGCGCCGCTTGCCACTGTGCCGTCGTGGCGCTCGCGCCGGACGACGTCAAGGTCATCACCCCGGTCCCGAGGTTATAGCTCGCCGTGATATTGCCCATGGTGGCGCCGTCGTTGGTGAACGCCAGCACATCCTCGGCGGCATGGAAATTGCCGGTAATCGACACGGTGGCGCTGGCGAGCGTGGTGTTGTCCAGGTCGCTGAGCGTCAATCCGCTGTCGATGGCAACCGGCGTGCTCGCGACGTTGTTGCCCTCGGTGAACGCGGTGGTGCCACCGCTGGTGGTAGCCACCGGCGTATCGTCGACCGCGGTAACGCTGACCGTCTTGGTGACCGTATTGCTATCGGCCGTGCCGTCGTTGACGGTGAAGCTGATGGTGCGGTTGCTGGTGTTCGGCGTGTCCGAGCTATCGGTGTAGGTGACCGAGCGCAGCGCCGCTTGCCACTGCGCCGTCGTGGCGCTCGCGCCCGACGAGGTCAGGGTCATCACCCCGGTCGCACTGTTGTAGCTCGCCGAGATATTGCCCATGGTGGCGGGGTTGTTGGTGAAGGCCAGCACGTCTTCACCGCCGTGGAAGTTGCCGGTAATGGCAACGGTAGCGCTGGCGAGCGTGGTGTTGTCCACATCGCTGACCGTGAAGCCGCCATCGATGGCAACCGGCGTGCTGGTGACGTTGTTGCCCTCGGTGAACGCGGTGGTGCCGCCGCTGGCCGTTGCAATGGGCGTGTCGTCAACCGCGGTCACGCTGACCGTCTTGGTGACCGTATTGCTATCCGCCGTGCCGTCATTGACGGTGAAGCTGATGGTGCGGCTGCTGGTGTTCGGCGTGTCCGAGGCATCGACGTAGGTCACGGCGCTCAGCGCCGATTGCCATTGAGCAAGCGTGGCGGTCGCACCGGACGAGGTCAGGGTCATCACCCCGGTCGCGCTGTTGTAGCTCGCCGTGATATTGCCGTAGGTGCTCGCGCTGGTATTGATAAACGCCAGTACATCTTCGCCGATGTGGAAGTTGCCGGTAATCGCCACCCTGCCGCTGGCGAGCGTGGTGTTGTCCAGGTCGCTCAGCGTCATGCCGCTATCGATCACAACCGGCGTGCTGGCAACGTTGTTGCCTTCGGTGAACGCGGTGGTACCGCCGGAACCAGTGGCAATGGGCGAGTCGTCGACAGCCGCGACGGTAACGACCTTGGTCGCCGTATTGCCATTGGCCGTGCCGTCATTGACGGTAAAGCTGATGGTGCGGTTGCTGGTATTCGGCAGGTCCGACGTATCCGTGTACGTGACGGATCGTAGCGCCGCTTGCCACTGTGCCGTCGTGGCGCTCGCGCCGGACGACGTCAAGGTCATCACCCCGGTCCCGAGGTTATAGCTCGCCGTGATATTGCCCATGGTGGCGCCGTCGTTGGTGAACGCCAGCACATCCTCGGCGGCATGGAAATTGCCGGTAATCGACACGGTGGCGCTGGCGAGCGTGGTGTTGTCCAGGTCGCTGAGCGTCAATCCGCTGTCGATGGCAACCGGCGTGCTCGCGACGTTGTTGCCCTCGGTGAACGCGGTGGTGCCACCGCTGGTGGTAGCCACCGGCGTATCGTCGACCGCGGCAACGCTGACCGTCTTGGTGACCGTATTGCTATCGGCCGTGCCGTCGTTGACGGTGAAGCTGATGGTGCGGTTGCTGGTGTTCGGCGTGTCCGAGCTATCGGTGTACGTGACCGAGCGCAGCGCCGCTTGCCACTGGGCCGTCGTGGCGGTCGCACCGAACGAGGTCAGGGTCATCACCCCGGTCGCGCTGTTGTAGCTCGCCGAGATATTGCCCATGGTGGCGGGGTTGTTGGTGAAGGCCAGCACGTCTTCACCGCCGTGGAAGTTGCCGGTAATGGCAACGGTAGCGCTGGCGAGCGTGGTGTTGTCCGCATCGCTGACCGTGAAGCCGCCATCGATGGCAACCGGCGTGCTGGTGACGTTGTTGCCCTCGGTGAACGCGGTGGTGCCGCCGCTGGCCGTTGCAATGGGCGAATCGTCGACCGCGGCAACACTGACCGTCTTGGCCGCGGCATTGCTATCGGACGTGCCGTCATTGACGGTAAAGGTGATGGTGCGGTTGCTGGTGTTCGGCGTGTCCGAGCTATCGGTGTACGTGACCGAGCGCAGCGCCGCTTGCCACTGGGCCGTCGTGGCGGTCGCACCGGACGAGGTCAGGGTCATCACCCCGGTCGCGCTGTTGTAGCTCGCCGAGATATTGCCCATGGTGGCGGGGTTGCTGGTAAAGGCCAGCACGTCTTCGCCGCTGTGGAAATTGCCGGTAATCGCCACCTTGCCGCTGGCGAACGTGGTGTTGTCCACATCGCTGAACGTGACGCCGCCATCGACCACCACCGGCGTGCCGGCAACGTTGTTGCCTTCGGTGAATGCGGTCGTGCCGCCGCTCGTGGTGGCGATGGGTGCGGCGTTCGGGATGTAGGTCTTGTCGAGAATACCGCCGGTGTCGTTGTAGATCTTGCCAACGGCCGTTGGGCTGATACCGGTAAGCCCTCCGCCGAGTGCCGGGCCACCCGCCCCGCTTCCGCCCGCGTTGCCGGTTATCGCCGCATAGGCCGAAGCCGTGACGTGCACGGTGCCCTGGTTCCATATGGCGCCCACGCCCAGGCCACCGGCACCGCCGTTTGAGGCGCTCCCGCCCAAGCCGCCCCCGCCGCCACCGCCGCCGCCTGCGCCCAGGTTGTTGCTGATGATCGAGTTGCCAACCACGTTGAGGGTTGCGCCCGTCGCGTTGAAGATGCCGCCCGCCGCGCCGCCACCGGCGGCGCCGGTGGCATCCCAGCCGCTGCCGCCGCCGCCGCCGCCGATCGAGATGGTGCCATTGTTGGCAGTCCCGCCGTTGCCGCCGCTCGAATAGTTTGCAGCGCCGATGCCCCCCGCACCGCCAGTGGTAGCGCCGCCATGGCCTCCCATGTAGCTCGGGTTGTAACCGCCGCCGTTGCCGCCAACGCCGGTATGGCCTGACGTACCGGCATAGACACCTGTTCCGAAGCCAGCCGCGCCCCCCGCTCCACCGCCAACGCCGGACATGCCGCCACCGCCGCCGCCGCCGCCGCCAACAGCGCCGCCGACATAGGGGGCGGCCACACCACCGCCACCGCCGCCACCGGCAGCCGCATTGGCCGTGACGGTGACATCCGTCAGAGTCAGCGTCCCGGCGTTGTAGATGCCACCACCTTTCGCGGCGGTTGCGGCCACCCCGCCGGCCCCGCCCGTCCCAGAAACCAGACCATGCTCGATTACCAGCCCCTCCAGCCCGACGGTTGAGCCGGAGGTGATTTCCAGCACACGGCCGTTGTAGTGCCCATCGAGCGTGACATCGGCAACGCCATCGTGATTGATGTCGCCATCGATGGTGAGGTTCTTGTTGATCACCAGCAGCGAATTGCCCGACGTGATGGTCGACAGGTTGATCGTCATGCTGGTGCTGAAGGTGATGGTGTCACCCGCCTGCGCCGAGGCGATCGCGCTGCGCAAAGTACCGGCACCGGCATCTGCGGTGCTCGTCACGGTGATCAGCGCCAGGTCGTGCGCATAGGCGGATTCCGCGCTGGCCGACAGCACCGAGGTGGCTTCGATCTGGCCGGTGGTGATTTCCAGGTTCCAGTCGCTGCCCGCGCCGGTGCGGTTGTCCGAGGCGGCAATATCGCGGCCCGTCAGCGCCGCCAGCGAGTCGACGAACGACAGGCCGGCCGCGCCTTGCGCGGTACTGCAGGCATAGATCAGGATGTCGCCACCGCTCTGGATGCCGCTGCCGATCCTGGCCAGGCTGCTGGCGTAGTTGCCAACGTTGTCGCCGGACAGGTAGGTATTGCCAAGCCACAGGTCGCCAGCCTCGCCGTGCGCGATGATCTGGACGGACTTGGCGCCAGGGTGGGCCGACAGGTAATCGGCCATCTGGGCCAGGCCGTCCGCGTTGCGGTTCAGGTAGACGATTTCCGTGCCGGGCGCGACACCGGCCAGCAGGCTCGCGCTGTCCTCCACCCGGCTATCCACGAACAGCACGTTGTGCCCGGACGGCGCCGGAGCCGGCGAGGACGGGGCACCGGCTTCGGCCGGCGCGGGAGCATGGCCGGCGGCGTCCGCAGGCTGGGCAGTGGCTGGCGCTGCGGCCGGTGCCACATGGCTATCCGTGGGGTGGCTATCCGCTGCGTGGCTGTCCGCCGGCGCGCCATGGCTATCCGCTGCCGGGTGGGCCGCCGCGGCCGCCGTGGCGACAGCGGCGCCGTCGAACATGATGCGGGGCTCCAGCGCCATGATCAGCGACGAGGAGAGCGGGCTGGACCGCTTTGCGGGCCGGGCCGGGATTGCAACCGCGCCCTCTACCTTCTGCTTCCGGGTCCACCACATATCGCTCTCCTCGCGCATCCGCGCCGGGCACGGCTCAGGAGGCGCGCGGCGGGCTGCAATTTTCTGGTCGGTTTTCTGCAATCGGCCAGCGAGTGCCAGCCCTTGTTCGTCGAACTAAACGCGCCAATCGTGCTAGTTGCGCTATTCGAGCTTTGCGCGGATGACATTGGCCGCGCTTTTGCTGCCGTCCTCCCAGAACGACAGCGCAGCGTACTTCTCGAACAGGTCCGGCGGCAGGATGCTGCGCCGTGCTTGCTTTGCCACCTTGGATTTCACCTGGTGCAAGCCGGACACGCCCAACGCCTGATCGAACTCTGGCGCGTCGTATTGCACGTTATTGAAATCGTGCGCAAACCACGGCTCGCCGATAAAGTCATAAACCAGGCGCATTACCTTGTCGGGCGCCTGGCTGAGCAAGTCGTAGTCGACCAGCAGCAGGGAACCGGCGTTCTCGCCGTAATAGGCTTCCTTGAGCGCGGCCCACGCAAAGCCAACCAGGCGATTGCGCTGCGCCAGGGTATCGACCCGGCTATAGACGGTGCTGCGTTCGGCGTCATCGGAAAACAGCTTGGTGTTTTCATACGGATTGGCGCGATACAAACGCTCAAGGCTGTCCATGACCCAGGCGACATTGCGCACGCAGGCAATCACCTTGGCATTGGGAAACAGATCCTGCAGCGCGGGCATGCGTGCGCACCAGTTGCGATTGGTGTCGAACACCACGCCTTTGCCGGCCTTGTCCGCGTAATAGCTATCGAACAGGCCACGCAGCAGCCGGCGGCGCTGGTCCTGGGCGATCACGGGCCCGAATTCGCTGCCGGCACTGCATTGCGCCAGCACGGCATTGAACAGCGTCCCCACCGGACTCGTCATCCCGGCGTGGAACCGGGGATTCTGCAGCAGTAGCGCGGACAGTAAGGTTGACCCTGACCGGGGTAAGCCTGAGATGAAGTGGAATTGGTTGGAAGACACCCGATTCACCGCTGTTTTTATGTTTTAAGCCGGTAGTCTATGCGATGGACATGGCGCTCGTACATATGACAGACGGGCAAGATTGGGGCCGCCGCAGGGATTTTCAGCGGACTTGTATTACAGAATATTGGCGCGCGGCAAGGCGCTTTCCCGCAAATCGGGCACCCGCGCGGGTCGGAGAATTAACACCCCTCTAACGAGGGGATCTGACACAATCTCCATATCTGCTATCCGGTATTCCCACGCAATCGCCGGAGTGTCGACGGCAAACAACGCCCGACAGCTTCGTGGCCGACAAATGCTTAAAAAAATAGCGGGATGGCGTCGCCGCCCTCCCGCTATGCTGCTATGCCGCCGGCGGCCTGGTCAGAAAACCAAGGTGCCGGCCAACGTGCCTGGGCCCGCTATGAGCCCGCTATCAAACCACGCCCTGCGCCAACATCGCGTCCGCAACCTTCACAAACCCGGCCACGTTCGCACCCTCGACGTAGTTGATGAACCCGTCGGCCTTCTGGCCGTAGTGGATGCAGTTGCCGTGGATGTCCTTCATGATCGCGTGCAGCTTCTCGTCGACCTCGGCATGGTGCCAGGACATGCGCATGGCGTTCTGCGACATTTCCAGCCCCGAGGTGGCGACACCGCCGGCATTGCTGGCCTTGCCCGGCGCGTAGAGGATGCGCGCGGCCAGGAAGCGGTCCACGGCGTCCAGCGTGGAAGGCATGTTGGCGCCTTCGGCCACGCAGAACACGCCGTTGGCCAGCAAGCGTTCGGCGTCATCGCCGTCCAGCTCGTTTTGCGTGGCGCACGGCAGCGCCACGTCCGCCGGCACGTGCCAGGGCGTGCGGCCGGCTTCGAAGTGCAGGTCCTGCTCGGCGGCGAAATCCGCCAGGCGGCCGCGCGCCTCGTTCTTGAAAGCCATCAAGGCCGTCAATTGTTCGCTGTTCATGCCCTTGGGGTAATGCAGCACGCCACCGGAGTCAGAGACCGTGAGCACCTTGGCGCCCAGTTCGATCGCTTTCTCGGCGGCATACTGGGCCACATTGCCCGAGCCGGACAGCAGCACGCGCAGGCCGCTGAAATCGCGCCCCCGGCGGTGCAGCATCTCCTGCGCGAAATACACCGTGCCGTAGCCGGTGGCTTCGGGCCGCATCAGGCTGCCCCCGAAGGCCATGCCCTTGCCGGTGAAGACGCTGGCGGAGCTGTTGGACAGCTTTTTCATCATGCCGGCCATGAAACCGACTTCCCGCGCGCCCACGCCGATGTCGCCGGCGGGCACGTCGGTGTCCGGGCCGAGGTGGCGGTAGAGCTCGGTCATCAGGGCCTGGCAAAAGCGCATCACCTCGCCGTCGGACTTGCCCTTGGGATCGAAGTCCGAGCCGCCCTTGCCGCCGCCCATCGGCAGCGTGGTCAGCGCATTCTTCAGCGTCTGCTCGAAGCCCAGGAACTTCAATACCGAGAGATTGACCGTGGGATGCAGGCGCATGCCGCCCTTGTAGGGGCCGATGGCGGAGCTGTGCTGCACGCGGAAGCCCCGGTTGACCTGCACCTGGCCGCGGTCGTCGGTCCATGCCACGCGGAACTGGATCACGCGCTCGGGTTCCACCAGCCGCTCCAGCAAGGCCTGTTCGCCGTAGCGCGGATGCTGCTCGACGAAGGGCCAGAGCGTCATCATGACTTCCTTCACGGCCTGGAGGAATTCGGGCTGGTCGGGGTCGCGCCGGGCAACGCCGGCCAGGAATGTTTCAAGGGAGGCAGATGTCACAAGTGTCTCTTTGTTTCGATGTGCTGGTGCTTGGCAGAAGACGGCCGCCGCGGATACCTGTCCGGCAGGCGTGCCGAGGGATGCCACGGCGCTGCCCGGATGATCAGGGGCGGCGCAACTGCGGCGAGCCCGGCGGCAATGCGGCAACGGCCGCCGGGTCATGTCAATACATTCAAGATCGGGATTGAATGTATCGCCAAGGGCGAAGCTTAGCATTTGACGTAGGCGGCAAGACAGGCACAACAGCTTTGACCAGCAGACATATAAAGGCCGCCTGCCTGTATTTTTGTGCGATCAGCGGCCACCGAGCGGAGACTGGCGGCCTCGAAGGCGGGCCTGAGCACGCCGTACAATGCTCGGATCGCGCACAGACAAGGGGGCAAAGAACGTGGAAGTCCCGATCGATCAAGTTGTCAGCCTGCTCCACGAAGCGGCCTACGGCACCCTGGCCACGCACGCTTGCGCCCTGCCCGGCTACCCCTACGCCACCGTGGTGCCGTTCGTGACCGACGCGGCCAGCGCGCCCGTGATCTGCGTCAGCACATTGGCCGAGCACACGCGAAACCTCCTTGCCGATGCGAGAGTGAGCCTGTCGGTGCTGCAGCCCGGCGCCGCGGACGTGCAGAACGCCCCGCGCCTGACGCTGGTGGGCGATGCGGCCCGCATCGAGCCGAATGCCGACGAGCTGGCGCGTTACCTGCGCTATGCGCCGGCCACCGAGCCATTGCTGGCGCTGGATTTCCAGTTCTTCCGCATCCGCCCGAGCGCTATACGATTTATCGCCGGCGTCGGCCGGATGGGCTGGATCGGGCAATCGGCGTGGGATGCCTTGCCGCAGGTGCCGCCAGGCATCGAGGCCGGGATCGTGCAAGCGCTGTCTCTCGCCGCGCCGGACGGCGTACGCGTGCTTGGCGTGGATGGCCATGGCATTGACTATGACATCGCGGGGCGCCGCCGCCGCAGGTGCTTTCCCCATGCCCCTATCGCGCTGGACGCGTTGAAAACGACAGCCCTGGCTTTTGCGCCCAGCCTCGGCTGAACCCGCCTTTGCCGCCCTCAGGCGATGCGCAACACCGGCCCGCGCTCCTTGAGCGCAGCGGCCAGCTCGGGCTCAGGCGCCATATCGGAAATCACGTAAGACGCCTTCTCGAAATGCTTCACCAGCACCCCGGCATTACGGCCAAACTTGGTGTGGTCCGCCACCACGCAGGCCACGCTCGCCGCTTGCAGCATGCAGCTGCGCAACTCGGCGGCAGCACGCGAGAAATCGCTCATCTGACCGTCGGCGGTAATGCCGCCGGTGCCGATAAAGGCAAAGTCCGTGTGGTAGCGCGACAGTTGCTCGATGGTGTCCCAGCCGTGGGTGGCGTCCTCGTTGTCCTGCAGCTCGCCACCGAGCATCACCACCCGATTGCCGTTGCGCCGCCCCAGCAGCAGCGCGATGGCGAAGTCATTGGTATAGACCAGCAGGTTGTGATGGCCATGCAGCGCCTGCGCCACGGTGTGGGTGGTAGTGCCGTAGTCGATGATCAGCGAGGCGCCATCGGGCACCAGCTCCGCCGCGCGCATGCCGATGGCGCGCTTGCCCTCGGCATTGACCGCAGCGCGGGTCTGGGTGTCCGGCTCGGCCCGCTCGGGCGTGAGCGCGCCACCGTGCGTGAGAATCAGCAGGCCGCGCGCCGCCAACGCGTTGAGGTCGCGCCGGATGGTCTCGCGCGAGACATCCAGCTCGGTGACCAGCTCGCTGATGGCCAGCGCGCCGCTGGCGGCGAGCTGGTCGAGGATGAATTTTTGCCGCTGTTCAGCCAGCACGTGGACTCCGCTGCGTAGGAAAAACAAAGGTGGATTCTAACCCCGTCATACCGGGGCCAGCCCGATCAGCCGGCTGATATTGGCCGCGGCCTGCTGCAACGCGGGCACGATTTCGGCAGGGATGCGCTCTGGCGTGGCTTCGCCCGCCGAGGTGGAAATGCCCAGCGACAACGTCCGCGAGCCTGCAGCCGGCAGGGGCACGGCAACCGATACCTGGTTGCTCTCCGGGTACGCCAGCACGCTCCATTCGCCGGGCGGCAAGGGCAAGGCCATCGCCAGCGCGCTGCCCGCCGGCAGCACGCTGCCTACCCGGAGGTTCATGACCACCAGCCGGCGCCGCTCGGCCGGCGCCATCGCCCGGCCGATGATGATCACGCCTTCCGGATTGGCCTCGCCAAGGTTGGCCGTGCCGGAGTAGGCGTCAGCCAGTTTCTGCAGCCCCTCCTGCACGGCATCGGTGACGCCCAGGCTTTCCAGCGCGGCAAAGCCGATCTCGAAGATACGCGTGGTGAGACGCCAGCGATTGCCTTCCCGCGCCACATACGCGTCCTCTTCCAGCGTCAGCAAAAACCGCAGTACGGTGGGATGCGGCAGGTCCACCGCGCGCGATAGCTCCGCCAGCGTTGGCCGGCCGTTGTGGCGGAACGCTTGCAGGATCGCTAGACACCGCTGGATCGATCTATTATTCTTCATCCGTTATTTCGTTCACCTAGAGCACGTTTTGTTCATTAAGTGAACATACTAAAGCAGAAAGAAGGCGACGGCAAGCACCGCGCCTCACCCCTTACACAGGAGACAAGATGAAGACCATCGCCCCCGCACTTGCGTCCATCCTCGCCCTGGCGCTGCCGGCCCCGGCCGCGCAGGCCGCCGACGCCTGGCCAGCCAAGCCGATCAAATGGGTCGTGCCCTATCCGCCCGGCGGCTCGACCGACATGCTCGCGCGCATCGTCGGCCAGAAGCTGGGAGAGCGGCTCGGCCAGCCGGTGGTGGTGGAAAACAAGGCGGGTGCCGGCGGCAACGTGGGCACCGACTACGTGGCCAAGCAACCGGCCGATGGCTACACCATCGTGATGGGCAATATCGGCCCCATCGCCATCAACCCTTCGCTGTATCCGGACCTGCCCTACAACCCACTCAAGGACCTGGCCCCGGTGACCATGCTGATGGCGGTGCCTAACCTGCTGGTGGTCAACCCGGCGCTGCCGGTGCATTCGGTGCGCGACCTGATCGACTACGGCAAGCGGCAGCCGGCCCCGCTGGGCTACGCGACGCCGGGCGCCGGCACCTCGCTGCACCTGGCGGGCGAGCTCTTCGCCACCACCTCGGGCGTGAAGATGACCCACATCCCCTACAAGGGCAGCGCGCCGGGCCTGAACGACACCATGGCCGGGCATGTGCCGGTGATGTTCGACAACATGCCCTCCGCGCTGCCGCTGGTGAAGGCGGGCAAGCTGCGGGCGCTGGCCATCACCAGCGCCCAACGCTCCGCGCAGCTGCCCGATGTGCCCACCATGGCGGAAGCCGGCCTGCAGGGCTACGAGATCGCCGGATGGTTCGGCGTGCTGGTGCCGGCGGCCACGCCCAAGGCCATCGTCGCCCGGCTCGACACCGAGCTGGAGGTCGTACTGAAGATGCCCGACGTGCGCAAGAAGCTCGACGAGATGGGCGGCATCGTCTCCGGCGCCGGGCCGCAGGCTTTCGGCCGCTATATCGAAGCGGAATCGCGCAAGTGGAGCACGCTGGTGCGCAGCGCAAGAATCACGGTCCAGTAAAACCAGAACCCATCCACCACCAAGAGGAGACAAGCTATGTCGCAATACCGCCTTATCGATATCCACCCCATTGCCGGCGCGCTCGGCGCGGAAATCCGCGGCGTCGACCTTGCCCGGCCGCTGTCCAATGAGACCTTCGCCGAGATCCGCTCGGCGCTGCACGACAACCTGGTGATCTTCTTTCGCGACCAGGAACTGACGCCCGAGCAGCACAAGGCGTTCAGCGCGCGCTTTGGCGATCTGCTGGAAGTGCCGTTCATCCGCGCGCTGCAAGGGCATCCCGAGATCCTGCCGGTGATGAAAGGCAAGAGCGAACAGACCAAACGCAATTTTGGCGGTCTGTGGCACACCGACATGAGCTACGCGGAAACCCCGCCGCTGGGCTCCGCGCTCTACGCCCGCGTGATCCCGCCCTATGGTGGCGACACCATGTGGACCAATATGTATCGAGCCTACGATGCACTATCGGATGGCATGAAGCAGGTTCTGGACAAGCTGCGTGCCGTGCACAGCCCGGTGCGTTCATACGGCGCCGGCGGCGCGGTCGTCAACAACGGCGATCCCGCGCACAAGATGGATGTACGCACCGACGAGCGCGCCAGCAGCGAGGTCACGCATCCGGTGGTGCGCATCCACCCCGCCACCGGGAAGAAGGCGCTCTATGTCAACAGCACCTACACGCTGCGCTTTGAAGACATGACCGAGGAAGAGAGCGCGCCATTGCTGCAGTTCCTATACAGCCATGCGGTGCGGCCGGAGTTCACTTGCCGGTTCCGGTGGACGCGGGGTGCGTTGGCCGTGTGGGATAACCGGTGTACGCAGCATCTGGCGATGAATGATTATGATGGGTTTGATCGGGAGTTGCATCGGACTACGATTGCTGGGGATCGGGTTTTGCCGGTGGGGGGATGAGGATTGGTTGGTTTTTGGGGCTTTGAGGGCTTTGGGGGGGTGTCGCTACTTTTCGGGGCGGTGTTGGTTTTTGCACCCAAGAGCCATACGACATCCCCCTGCGGGGGCTGCCGGTCACTCTTCTTTGCGTCGGCAAAGAAGACTAACGAGAAGAAAGCCGACCCTGCCGGGCGCAGAGCAATCAGGCTCATGTGGGGCGGTGGTTGCGTCGTACTGCCCGGAGTGTTGGCTGGCCTTTGCCATACCGGCTTTTAGGTCATCGCTACGGCATGACCCAATGGTCACGTGGTGGTGCCCCTGATCGCTTTGTTCTGTGAGCATTCCACCATCTGCCGTTACCGGCGCGCGCCATCACGACACATTGCCCGTCAATGGTTTCGTGGTGCGGCGGGCGCGGTGGTCAAGGGCTTGGGCATATCAATCTGGTGCCACCGCGCCCACGACGGAACCGATGCGCTTGCAACTTCGTGGCCGGCCACTTCGCGAGCGACAGACGGCTTGAAGCAAGTGATGTCTGCTACCGTGGGCCTCACCACGCATCCCGGAAGCTGACAGGGTCGTGGCCAGTCAAACCGGTACCGGCAGATGCCCGCCGGCACTCCGGGCAGTACGACGCAACCACCGCCCCACATGAGCCTGATTGCTCTGCGCCCGGCAGGGTCGGCTTTCTTCTCGTTAGTCTTCTTTGCCGACGCAAAGAAGAGTGACCG